>JAYUAM010000854.1:0-7344 GCA_043741295.1 Acidimicrobiia bacterium | reverse complement strand
AGCTCTCTGGCGCGGTCGGCACCTATTCGAACATCGATCCGTCAGTCGAGGCTCATGTGTGTGCCGCGCTCGGGTTACTCCCGACCCCGGCCACCCAGGTGATCGCCCGCGATCGTCACGCTCAGTTCCTGTATGCGTGCGCCGCCGTCGGCACGACGTGCGAATCGATCGCCGTCAACCTACGCCATCTTCAGCGCACCGAGGTGGGCGAGGTCGAAGAAGGCTTCGGTGCCGGGCAGAAGGGCTCATCGGCGATGCCGCACAAGCGGAACCCGATAAGTGCCGAGACGCTCACCGGGCTTTCACGGGTCTTGCGCGGCAACCTTCTGGCCGGCTTGGAAGACGTCGCCTTGTGGCACGAGCGCGACATCTCGCACTCCTCCACCGAACGGGTGGTGCTACCCGACTCAGCCCAACTCGCCCACTATTCGCTGCGGCGACTGACCCGGCTGCTCATCGGTCTGACGGTGAACGCCGACCGCATGCTGGCCAACCTCCACCTGCTGCACGGCGTCGTCTTCTCCCAGCCGGTGCTGCTCGCATTGATCAACGCCGGGCGCTCACGCGACGAGGCCTATCGCATCGTCCAAGAGGACGCCGCACGCGCCATCGCCGACCGACGACCGTTCCGTGATGTGCTCCACGCCGACGAGCGCGTGCCGTTGACCGGCCACGAACTCGACGACGTGTTCGCCCTAGAACGGACGCTCGCCCGTATCGGCCCGATCTTCGACGCGCTCGACGCCGTGATCTGAGCCGACCGGGCCGAAACGTCAGCGGCTGACGCCAGCCTTCTTCAGGAGCGCAGCGTCGATTCCGGCCTCACGCCAGGCGGCGTACGAGATGCCACGACGCGAGCTGTAGCTCTTGGCGACCTTCAGGAAGTCGGCCTCGAACTCGGAGAGGTCGACCTTCTCCTCCATGGTGGCGAGCTCATGCTCGAGATCCATGCGTTCCTGGATGAGGTTCACCCGCGAGAGCATGTCGGCCTCGATGAGCTCGTCATCGATCACGGCGAGACGGTTCGAGATGCTCTCGGCCGTGCGCTTGCGACCCCGCTTGGGCCTGTTCGCGGTGAGTGCTTCCAGGTAGTTGGAGACGGCCCGGCTCTCCGAGCGACCAACGGCCATAGCCGCCTTGTGGGCTTCGGTGACGACCTTTGGTCCACGCTTCTTCTTAGCTGCTGCCATATCACGAGTATGACCGAGCAACGCGCTCGATTCAAATACCCCATTGGGCGTCACGCTGCGTAGCGGCTGTGTGTTCACGCCGTCATGCCACCGTCGACCACGAACTCACTGCCGGTGCAGTAGCTGCTGTCGTCGGACGCGAGGAAGAGGACGACCTTGGCCACTTCTTCCGCCGTCGCGTCGCGGCCGAAGGGGATGCGAGCGCGCAGGGCTTCACGAACGCCGACGGAATCGAACTCGGAGGCCATGGGCGTGTCGATGATGCCCGGATGGACGGAATTGCAGCGCACGCGGAACGGTGCAAGCTCGATGGCAGCCGCCCTCGTCATACCGCGTACAGCCCACTTCGATGTGCCGTAGGCGAACGCCGTCCCCGCTCCCCGGAGCCCTGCTATCGAGGAGATGTTGACGATCGATCCAGCGCGGCGTTCCATCATTCCGGGCAGAACGGCTCGCATCCCAAGATCGACACCGGTCGTGTTCACGGCCATGACCTGCTGAAACAGCTCGGGATCCGTGGCGGTCAGCGGGGCAATGCGAAAGATGCCGGCATTGTTCACGAGCACATCGATGCGGCCGTACTGCGTCGTCGCCTCACTGACGACGGCGTTCCGCGATGACTCGTCCGTGACATCGAGTTGGCGGTAGGTCGCGGCGTCACCGATCGACGCGGCCACGGCCTCCCCCTCGTCGTCGAGCACGTCACCGATGACCACGGCCGCACCGTCACCGGCGAAGAGCACCGCCTCGGCCGCGCCCTGGCCGCGAGGGCCGCCGCAGATCACGGCAACCTTGCCGTCGAGTCATCCCATCCCTCGTATCTAACGTACGACCAGGTCATGGTCGGCCATCTGTGGTCAGTCGGCGACCATTTGTGGTTTCAACCACCGTACGTGATAACTCCCTGCGGCAGGCTGGTGGGCGAAGGCACGGGCAGGCGCACACCACGCTCAAGGGGGTTTGGCCGAAACCCTCGCGCCGGCGGCGCGGACCGGTCGGTAGGGTCGTCGCCCGTGCCGTCCGAACCGCTCGTGCGCGCCCGCGGGCTGGTCAAGAAGTTCGGCGACTTCACCGCTGTCGACGGCATCGACCTCGACGTCGCGCCCGGCGAGGCGTTCGGGTTCCTTGGCCCGAATGGCGCGGGCAAGAGCTCCACGATGCGCATGATCGGCTGTGTCTCGCCGGTCACCACCGGCGCGCTGCGCGTCTTCGGACTCGATCCGGCCACCCACGGATCGCAGATCCGGGCGCGGCTCGGTGTCGTACCGCAACTCGACACCCTCAATCTCGAGCTCACCGTCGAGGAGAACCTCGTCATCTATGGCCGCTGCTTCGACCTCCCCCGCTCGGTCTGCCGCGCACGGGCGGCCGAACTGCTCGAGTTCGTGCAACTCGCCGATCGGGCCGCGAGCAACGTGGAGCCGTTGTCGGGCGGCATGAAGCGGCGACTCACCATCGCCCGCTCACTCATCAATCAACCCGAACTGCTGCTGCTCGACGAGCCAACCACCGGGCTCGACCCACAGGCCAGGCACGTGGTGTGGGACCGGCTCTACCGGCTGAAGCAGGAGGGCGTCACGCTCATCCTCACGACGCACTACATGGACGAGGCCGAGCAGCTGTGCGACCGGCTGGTGATCATGGATGGCGGTCGCATCGTCGCCGAGGGTTCGCCGCGAGCACGAATCGACAAGCACGCCACGCGCGAAGTCGTTGAGCTGCGGTTCGCACCAGGCGAGAGCGAGGCGATGACCCCACTCGTCGCCGGCCTCGGGGCGCGCACCGAGGTGCTGCCCGACCGGGTGCTCGTCTATGCCGACGACGGCGATGCCACTGTTATGGCCGCCCACGATCGCGGCGCCCGCCCACAGAGCTCGCTCGTGCGGAGGGCGACGTTGGAGGACGTCTTCCTCCACCTCACCGGCCGGACGCTGGTGGACTGATGGCGACCCCCGGTCCGCTGCGCGTCGTGGAGTGGAACCTGCTCGGCTACCGCCGCATCTGGATGAGTTCGATAGTCAGCTCGTTCGTCCAGCCACTGCTCTACCTGGTGGGGATCGGTCTCGGTGTCGGGACACTGGTGACACGCAACCCGTCGTCGCGAGCGCTGCTCGGTGGCGCCGGCTACGCCCGCTTCATCGCCCCAGGCCTGCTGGCGACCACGGCGATGATGGTCGCGTCGGTGGAGAGCACGTTCCCGGTGTTCGCCGGCTTCAAGTGGATCCGGGTGTACCACGCGATGGCCGCGTCACCGCTCACCGCCGTGGACATCGTGCTGGGCCACCTGCTGTGGATCGGCCTGCGCGTCCTGCTCGCCGCTGGCTCGGTCGGCCTCGCCATGGAGCTCGTCCCATCGACGCGCGCCGGCCGGTTGCCGCTAGCCGTGCTCGCCGCCGCGTTGTGCGGGCTGGCCTTCGCCATGCCCCTCGCCGCCTACGCGGCCGGCGCCGACACCGAGCGGGGCTTCGTGGCCTTTCAGCGGTTCGCGCTCACGCCGATGCTGCTGTTCGCCGGCACGTTCTTCCCGGTCTCGCAGCTGCCGGCGGCCGTCCGCCCGATCGCCTACGTCACGCCGGTCTGGCACGGGGTCGAGCTGTGTCGCGGCGTCACGCTCGGCACCCTGCGGGCCGGCCCGGCGCTCGGCCACGTCGCGTACCTGATGTCGTTCGTCGTCGTCGGCACGTTCGTGAGCGTGCGGCGCTTCGCTGGGCGGTTGGCGACGTGACGGCCATCGCCCCTCGCAGCATGCGGGCCCTCGCGCGCCAGAGCACGCGCCCGCTCCGCATGACCGAGCGCACGGTGATGACGTACCGGCAGGGCTGGGTCATCCTCGTGTCGGGGTTCTTCGAGCCGCTCTTCTACCTGCTGTCGGTGCGCATCGGGATGGGACGACTCGTCGGCACGATCAGCATCGCCGGTCACCCCCTGCGCTACGTCGACTTCGTGGCCCCCGCGCTGCTCGCCGCATCGTCGATGAACGGTGCGGTCTACGACTCGACGAGCAACGTCTTCGACAAGATCAAGTACTCGCGCTTGTACGACACGGTTCTCGCCACGCCGATGACGGTGGCCGATGTCGCGATCGGCGAGATCGGGTGGGCGATGATCCGCGGCCAGATCTACGCGGTGGCCTTCCTCGTGACGATGCTCGTGCTCGGGTTGGCGCACACGTGGTGGCTGCTGCTCGCCCTGCCGATCTGCTTCCTCATCGGGCTGGCCTTCGCGTCCGTGGGCATGGCCGGTGCGACGTTCGGAGCTGGACCGACTTCGACAAGATCCAGCTGTTCACGATGCCGATGTTCCTGCTCTCGGCCTCGTTCTTCCCGGCGTCGTCGTACGCCCCATCGGTTCGATGGGCGTTGCAGCTGTCGCCGCTGTACCACGGGATCGCGCTCCTGCGTGGTGTGGCCGCCGGAGACATTGCGACCGCCGACCTCGGGCACGTCGCGTTCCTCGCCGCGATGGTTCTCGCCGGGCTCTGGGTCGTGACCCGGCGACTGGCGAGGATGCTGCAGGCCTGAGCGATGATCGCGGCGGGCGGTCGGGATGGGTGAACGAGCGGTGCAGCGGTGGGCGCCCGCACCCGGGGTGGTCGAGCTGCCGGACGGTCGCAGGGTACGCGGCCGGGCCCTGCGCCGTCCGCAGCCACCCGGACCCACGCCGACGTTCGGCGTTTACCTGCTCGGGCAGCCTCCAGCGCCGACGGCATGGGAAGCACGGTGGGTGCCGTGGCCCGACTTCCGTCTCCCCCGCGAGCGGGCGGTGGCCCTCGCCGCCCTCACGGAGGCGTACGAGCGGGCCGCCCGCGAGCGGGTCGAGATCGCGTGCGGCGGCGGCATCGGACGCACCGGCACTGCCCTCGCGTGCCTCGGCGTCCTGGCCGGCCTACCGGCCGACGACGCGATCGACGTCGTTCGCCGGCAGTACCACCGCCGGGCGGTGGAGACGCCGTGGCAGCGCCGCTTCGTCCGCGGCTTCCACCGCCTCGACCGACCGCCGGAACCGTGACGGGTCGCCCGGTGCCGCCCGGTGCCCGCGGTGGCCAGGGCCCGGACGGGGAACGTCGACCCGTCGACGGGCGAACGTTCGCGGTCGGGGCGCTAGGTTCGGACTGGGCGGATCGACATCTGGAGGTCTGCGATGGGGACACGGCTCGGCAAGGCGCTGCTCGTCGGCGTGGCAGCACTCGTCGGCACGGCCGCCGGCGCGGTGGTCACGAGAGTCGGCGTGGTGGACGCCACGACCTCGCCGGCCATCGGTGCGGTGGTCGTCACCGTGGCCCCCACGCGCATCCTCGACACACGCGGCACCGACGGAGGGCCGATCGGCGGTCCGGCCGGCCCGCTGCGCGCCGGCACCACGCGTGACGTCAAGGCGGCCGGCGTCGACCCGGTGCCCGCCGGCGCGACCGGAGTGGTGCTCAACATCACCACGGTGAACGCCACGACGTCGAGCTTCATCACCGTGTGGACCACCGGTGGGGTCCGCCCGAACGCCTCGACGCTCAACCCGGCGCCGGGCCAGACCCGCTTCAACTCGGCCACCGTGCTGCTCGGCACCGACGGATCGTTCTCGCTGTACCACTCGGCCGGCAGCGTCGACGTCCTGGTCGACGTCGTCGGCTACCTCGTCGGTCGCGATCACGACGGTCGCTACTTCTCCAAGACCGACAGCGACGCCCGCTACGCACCGGCGCAGCAGGTGCTCGATCTCGACGCCACGACCGTCACGGCGGTGAGCGGCACGCTCCACCATGGCCCGGGCGGGTGCGTGGAGCTCGCCGACGCCGCCGCGGTGCTGTTCGGCCTGCCGTTGCCCGCCGGCGCGACGATCACGTCGCTCTCGGTGAAGACCCGCGAGGTCACCTCGCCGGGCTTCCTGTCGATCGCTCTGACGAAGAGCACCTTCACCACGGCGACGGCCACCGACTCGATCGTCAACACGCTTTCGTCGGCCGACAACGCCAGCAGCATCCAGGCGTTCACGCTGCCGGCACTCGCCCCGGTGGGCGACGGCGTCACGTACTCGCTCAACGTCTCGGCCCCCCTCCACACGGGGTACCTCGGCTTCTGCGGCGCCATCGTCGCCTACACTCTCGACCTCGCACCGACGACCGGCTCGTGAGGGCCAGAAGGAGCACTCCATGCAGGTCCTCTACACGGCGACGGCCACGGCCACTGGCGACGGCCGCAACGGGCACACCGCGTCCGACGACGGCATCGTCGACGTCGACGTGCGGGTGCCCAAGGAGATGGGTGGCCCCGGCGGCGCCACCAACCCCGAGCAGCTCTTTGCCGCCGGGTACGCCGCCTGCTTCCACTCGGCACTCAAGGTGGTGGGCGCCCGCGAGAAGGCCGACGTGGCCGGCACCGAGGTGTCGGCCAGCGTGTCGATCGCCTCGCTCGACAACGGCGGCTTCGGCCTCGCCGTCGAGCTCGACGTGCACGCGCCCAGCCTCTCGCACGACGCCGCCCTCGCCCTCGTGGAGAAGGCCCACCAGGTGTGCCCCTACTCGAACGCCACGCGCGGCAACATCGAGGTGAAGCTCACCGTGATCTGATGGCGGCGGCTCGGGCGTCGGGCACCCGCACTCGGTCCGGGCCACCACCCGGCCGTCGGGCCGCACGAGGCGGCCCTGACCCAGCGGCGGTCGTGAGCGGTGCTCGTCGCTCAGCTGATCTGGCCGACGAGCACTATGGCGGGGTTCGAGCCGTCGGGCTGCGGGTACCGATCGGTCACGACCACGAGGATGCGCGTGTCCAGGACGAGGAGCTGCGTAACGTCGAGGCCGCGCTCCGGTAGGAGCTGGCCGACGTGTTCGACCGTCCAGTCGGCACCGTTCGGCGACGTGGCGACGGCGAGCTTCGCGAGGTCCGGTGTCGGCGTCGTGCCGAGCTCCTCGCCGGTCTCGCTGGTGACGAGCGCGGCGACCCCGCCTTGTCCGACGCCGATCGCCGGCTCGGCGTTGTTGCAGCACGTGCGCAGCCAGCGCATGCCGTCGAAGGCCCGCCGGGCGATCTCGTCGTCGAGCACGATCATGTTCGACCAGAACACCGCGCGCACGCTGCTGGGCGAACCGACGCCGCTGACGGCGAAGTACTCCTCGCCTGCGTCGCGACCTCCGACGTGGCTGACCTGCCCGGCCACACGGGCG
>JAYUAM010000853.1:0-7355 GCA_043741295.1 Acidimicrobiia bacterium | reverse complement strand
GACCTGCAGGTCGCCGCCAAGGCCCGGGGTGGTGCCGACCTGGTGGTGAGCCCGAGCACGAACGAGAAGAGCTTCTCGATCTCGGGCAAGGTCGGGCGGGCCGTGTTCAGCGTGCGCGTCCCGGCGCCGGGCACCTACGTGGTGCGGGCGACGGGCGGGACGGCGGCCACCCCGTTCGTCGTCTCGATGGGCAAGGGCCAGGTCGGGCGACTCGCGGCGTACATCGTCAGCGGGCTCGGGCTCGGGGCACTGCTCGGCATCGCCGGTCTCGTCACCCTCATAGTCACGGGGTCGAAGCGCAAGAAGAGCCGACGAGCCCAGTTGGCGATGGCCGCATCGTTGCCCCACGGCGGACCCTTCTGGTCGGGGCCGGCCTCTTCAGTGTCCGGTGCGACACCCACTGGCCCCTGGTCGAGCGCAGCTCCTGCGCCGTCCGGAACCGGCTACTCGCCGCCCGGCTACGCCCAGCCCGGCTACTCGCCGCCCGGCTACGCCCAGCCCGGCTACGCCCAGCCCGGCTACGCCCAGCCCGGCTACGCCCAGCCGGGTGTCCCGCTGCCGCCCGCCAACGGTCTTGCCGGCGGACCGGCCCCGCCCGCACACGCGCCGCGCGCATTCGGCCAGCCGGACGTACCGACGCCGCCCGCCTACGCCCAACCAGGCCCACCTCCATCAGGGTTCGGCCAGCCCGGTCAGCCGCCAGATTCCCCGCCAGCGACGCCACCGAGCGGCGCCGGAGTGCCTGGTCATCCCGTGCCGACGGCCTGGGCGCCTCCTCCGCCACCATCCGCGCCGCCGGACGCGTCAGCGTCGTCGTGAGGTTGTGATCCAGCCGTAACAGCGCCTGAGTCATTCGACCCACACTCGACACATTGCGAGACGTACGTGTGGCGAGTGCCTCGTGCCCGCGCCCGCATTTCCCCCGAAAAGAACATTCCGTGGTGCTCAGACCACAATCTGTGGTTTCTAGTTGTAACTCGATGACGAATCAGTTACGCTGAGCCGACACATTGACGACGGCTTGACTACGGAACCGTTCAGAGGGGTTGATCGTGGCACTTGTGCGGCGGATGCGAGTACTGGGACTGCTGATGGCTCTCGTCGCCGTCGTGTTCTCGATGACGGCCTGTAACCCGGTCTACGAGCAGGATGCTCTCACCCGACTGAATCAGTTGCGGGTGCAGCAGGGTCTCTCGCCCCTCGTGCGTGACACCCAGCTCGACCGCAAGGCGAACGCTCACGCCGTACGCATGGCGCGCCAGCAGCAGCTGTCGCACTCCGACCTGAAGGTCAACGTTCCGTCGGGCTGGAAGTCGCTGGGCGAGAACGTCGGCATGGGTCCCGACGTCGCCGCAGTACAGCTCGCGCTCGTCAACTCTCCCGGCCACTACGCGAACATGGTGAACGGTGCGTTCACGAAGGTCGGGATCGGCACGGTCGTGCGGAACGGGCGCCTGTATCTCGTGCAGGAATTCCTCGGCTGAACGTCCACGCCGTCGGGCACGCGCCCAGGCGTCTCGGTCCTTCGTTCTGACGCGGCGCTAACCTGCTGCTCGTGTCACCGGCGCGCGATCTGTTGGATGCCACGGCCAAGCTCGTGGACATCGCGTCCGAGAGCCACCACGAACGGGCCATCGCCGACCATCTCGAGGCTGCGCTCCGAGGGGTGCCATGGCTCGAGGTGACCAGAGTCGGGGAGAACCTCGTCGCTCGCACCCAGCTCGGCCGGCGATACCGGCTCGTGCTCGCGGGGCATACCGATACCGTGCCGGCCAACGGGAACTTCCCCTCGCGTCTCGAGGGCGAGACGCTCCACGGTCTCGGGGCGGCCGACATGAAGTCCGGCCTCGCCGTGATGCTCGAGCTGGCGGTCTGCGTGCCGACCCCGGCGATCGATGTCACCTACGTCTTCTACGACGCCGAAGAGGTGGCGGCCCGATTCAACGGCCTCGCACGGCTCGCCGCCGAACGCCCCGACCTGTTGGCCGGGGACGCGGCGATCCTCGGTGAGCCGACCGGCGCGACGATCGAGGCCGGCTGCCAGGGCTCGATGCGGGCCGAACTCGTGCTGTCGGGCCAGCGGGCCCATACGGCCCGGCCCTGGATGGGGCGCAACGCCATCCACCGCCTCGGCGAGGTGCTCGGGAGGCTTGCCGCATACGACGGCCGCCAGCCCGTCATCGACGGGTGTCGCTATCGGGAGGCGATGCAGGCGGTGCGCGTCGAGGGTGGTGTCGCCGGCAACGTCGTGCCGGACGAGGTGACGCTCGTGGTCAACCACCGGTTCGCGCCCGACCGCACGACCGAGCAGGCCGAAGTGAATCTTCGCTCGGTCGTCGCTCCGGCGCTCGAGTCGGGCGATCGGTTCACGATCGTGGACTCCGCGCCGGCCGCCGCGCCCTCGCTGGACCATCCGCTCCTGGCCGCCCTGATCGAACGCAACGCACTGGAGGTGCGGGCCAAGCTGGGCTGGACGGATGTGGCGCGGTTCGCAGCGCTCGGCGTGCCAGCGGCGAACTTCGGCCCCGGCGATCCCACGCTGGCACACACTGCGCAGGAGTGGGTCGCCCGTGCGCCGATCGAGGCGACGTGGCGAGCACTCCATCAGCTACTGACCGCCGGTGTCGACTGACGATGACCGGTGCCCGCCTGGTGGGCCGCCGCACCTAACTCAGAGGCGCCGCATCACCGTGACGACCTTGCCGAAGATGGTGACCTCAGCCGGGTCGAGCACCATCGGCTGCAGCCGGGCGTTCGACGGCGTGAGCACGACCTTGCCGCCGCGCCGGCTGAACGTCTTCACCGTCGCTTCTTCGCCGGGGATGCCGGCGATGACGACGTCGTTCGTGCGCGCTTCGTCCTGCTGCCTGGCGATGACGAAGTCGCCGGGGAGGATGCCGGCGTCGATCATGGAATCGCCCCGGACGCGTAGCATGAAGAGTTCTCCTTCACCGGTGAGATCGGTGGGCACCGGGTAGAGCTCCTCGACGTTCTCCTGGGCGAGGACATCGGTGCCGGCGGCCACATCACCGACGAGCGGCACGTGACGCATGGGCCGCCGCTCGATGGCGGCGCCCGACGAGGGGTCGTAGTGCACCTCGATCGCCCGCGGCTTGGAGGGATCGCGGTGCAGGAAGCCGAGTCGCTGCAGTGAGGCGAGGTGGTTGTGCACGGTGGACGGCGACGTGAGCCCGACCGCCTCGCCGATCTCGCGCACCGACGGCGGATACCCGCGCTCGCGCATCTGACGATCGATGAAGTCGAGGATCTCTCGCTGGCGGGCGGTGAGCACGATGTCGGCCATGGGGCCAGCGTACAGGCGTTCGGGGCGAAGGTCAAACATCTGTTCGCCCGAACGCCTTCTGGCCTGCTCTTGACGGGGAACAGGCGTTCGTGATCTAGTGACAAACGAACAGACGTTCTCTCCGACGCCCGTGCCCTCGCCTCATCGCCTCATCGTTCCTGGGAGCCGCAATGTCCACCATCGTCCTCACTCGTCCCGCCCGGTCTTCCCGCCGGACGGTCGTGGCTCCTGCGCCCCGCGCGGTCTTCGTGCGCCGGCGCGTGGTGGCCGCCCTGATCGTCGCCACCGTGCTCGTCGGTGGTGCGGTCAGGGCCGTGGCGGCGGGCGGTGTCGGCCCTGCCTCCGACACCGCCCGCCGCCCGGCCGCCTACGTCGTCCAGCCCGGCGACACCGTCTGGTCGATCGTGCGTCAGTACCGGCCGACGGGTGACATCATGGCGTTGGTTCGGGAACTCACCGAGCGCAACGGAGGTCCCGACCTGCAGGTCGGCCAGCAGCTCCTGCTCGCGGGCTGACGCCGTCCGAGCCACGGCGAGCCGGGCGCGTCACGATCGCCTCGGCGCCGCCCGGAACGGCGCGCCGGTCGCTCGGTAGTGTTGCGTCGTGCGCTGCTACGCCTGCAAGGCCGACGACACCAAGGTGGTCGACTCGCGCACGGCCGACGATGGCGCGGCGATCCGGCGCCGTCGGCTCTGCCTTGCCTGCTCCGAGCGGTTCACGACCTTCGAACGGATCGAGGAGGTGCCACTCGTCGTCGCCAAGCGCTCCGGTCGCAAGGAGTCCTTCGACCGGGCCAAGGTAGTGCGCGGCCTGCAGTCGGCGGCCAAGGGGCGTCCGATCCCGCTCGACGAGCTGGAAGCGATCGCCAACGAGGTCGAGGATGCGATGCGGCTCGACGGGCCGGAGGTGAGCAGCACCCAGGTTGGCCTGGCCGTGCTCGACGCGCTGCGTCGGGTCGATCCGATCGCCTACATGCGCTTCGCCAGCGTGTACAAGAACTTCGACGATCCGGCCGACTTCGAGCGCGAACTCGGTCTGCTCGCCAAGGACGACGGTTCGCCCCGGCGGTGACATCGTCCCGCCCGCTCGTTGCTCCGCCCGGCGCCGCGAGAACCTCGTCTTCGCTACGGCCCCGCCGCAAACCTCGGAACGGATGCACCCTATGAAAGCTGCTGTGTGCCGGACATTCGGCGAACCCCTCGTGATCGAAGAGGTGACGATCGCCGATCCGGGCGCGCGCGAGGTGAAGGTCAAGGTGGCGGCGACCGCCATCTGCCACAGCGACATCACCTACGCCGACGGCGGTTGGGGCGGCGATCTGCCGGCCGTCTACGGGCACGAGAGTGCGGGCGTGGTCGACTCGGTGGGGGCCGGGGTAACTACCGTGCGCCCGGGCGATCACGTGGTCGTCACGCTCATCCGGTCGTGTGGCTCGTGCCACGGCTGCGCCCGTGGGCTTCCGGTGACGTGTGACGCGACGTTCGCCCTCGACGAGTGCAGCCCGCTGCGCGATGCCACGGGCGCGCCGCTCGTGCACGGCCTTCGCACGGCGGGCTTCGCCGAGTTCGTCGTGGTGCACGATTCGCAGGTCGTTCGCGTGGCCGACGATCTGCCGCTCGATGTCGCGTCGCTCCTGGCCTGCGGGGTCATCACCGGGTTCGGGGCGGTGACGAACACGGCGCGTGTCGAAGCCGGCTCCCACGTCGTCGTGTTCGGCACCGGCGGTGTCGGCCTCAACGCTGTGCAGGGCGCCAGGGTCAGCGGCGCCCGGACGATCATCGCCGTCGACATCGCCGACGCCAAGCTGGCGGCGGCGACGGCCTTCGGCGCTACTCACGTCGTGAACTCGGCTGCCGAGGACGTGGTCTCGAGGGTGCGTGCTCTGACCGACGGGCGCGGGGCCGACTACGTCTTCGTCACCGTCGGTGCGAAGGCGGCGTTCGACGTGTCGTACGCCCTGCTCGCCAGGGCCGGCAGTGTGGTGCTCGTCGGGATGCCGGCCACCGGGGTGCGGTCCGAGATCGACCCCGGCACGTTGGCGGCCTACAGCCAACGCATCCTCGGCTCGAAGATGGGCGGCTCGCGCATCGGTATCGACATCCCGAACCTCGTCGATCTCTACGGTCAGGGGCGGGTGAAGCTCGACGAGCTGATCACCCGTCGTTACCCATTGAGCGAGATCAACGAGGCGATCGCCGCCGCGAAGCGGGGCGAGGCTCTGCGCAACGTGATCCTGTTCTGACGCCCCGTCAGCGCGGTGCCGGCGGCGGGCGGCATCCGGCCCGAACTGGCGTCGGATCGCCGCGCCATCGCCCGTCTCCGACGGGAAGGTGAACAGTCCACACCTTCTCCACAGGAAGTAGTCGACAATTCACAACGTTGTCCTCTTCCTACCCACAGGGCGGTGTCCGTAAGGTGAGCGTCGCTACGGCTGCGGTGTGGGAAGGCGGATGGACGGGCGGACCTGAGGGGGGCTCGAAACCTTTTGGTTCTGTCTGTGGAGTCGTGGGCGACTCCGAACCTGCTTTCCACACCGCGGCCTGGATCGGCCGGGCCGTTCGGCTCGGGCGCCGAGAGGGGAGCGTCGCCACCGGCCGGCGCGCACCGCTACGTCACGGCACGGCACCGACGGTACGACGAGGGCATTGACAGAGGTGTAACTACCGTGGTGTAATCCTACAGCTTGTAGGCTGGGTGGTGCCCAAGGCGTCCCCGGCACCACATGTTGTGTCGCCTGGGTCGGCGGGGACCGACCTACCCACTGGCGGTGTCCGCACCGCCGCAGACATCTCCCGGTCTCGACCGGATGACCCATCCGTCGGACGCACCACCGATCGACACACGCAGCACGAGTCAGCGAATCACCGCAGCACCGGCAAGACGGAACGAGAACGGAGTTCACATGTCCTTGGCACCAGAGCGCATCGGGATCGGCATCAGCCGGCACTTCACCACCCCCGGCATGCACCCCTACGACGAACTGGCCTGGGAGCATCGTGACGCCCGTCTGACGAACTACCGCGATGGCACGGTGAGCTTCGAGCAACTCGGGGTCGAGTTCCCTGTCAGCTGGTCGGTGAACGCCACGAACATCGTCGCCCAGAAGTACTTCCGCGGCACCCTCGGGCTGCCCGAGCGCGAGCACTCGCTGCGCCAGGTCATCGACCGCGTGGCCGACACGATCACGACGTGGGGCGTCGAGGGCGGCTACTTCGTCGACGACATCGAAGCCGGCGCGTTCAACGCCGAGCTCAAGCACCTGCTCGTCACCCAGAAGGCGGCGTTCAACAGCCCGGTGTGGTTCAACATCGGTGTGAAGGGCGTGCCGCAGCAGGCCAGTGCCTGCTTCATCCTGTCGGTCGACGACAAGATGAGCTCGATCCTCAACTGGTACCGCGAAGAGGGTGTCATCTTCAAGGGCGGCTCGGGGGCCGGCGTGAACCTGTCCCGCATCCGGTCGAGCTACGAGCACCTGGAGGGCGGGGGCACGGCCTCGGGCCCGGTGAGCTTCATGCGCGGCGCCGACGCCTCGGCCGGCACCATCAAGTCGGGCGGCAAGACGCGCCGCGCCGCCAAGATGGCAATCCTGAACGTCGACCACCCGGACGTGCTCGAGTTCGTGTGGTGCAAGGCCAAGGAGGAGCGCAAGGCGCGCGTGCTGCGCGACAACGGCTTCGACATGGACCTCGACGGGGCCGACAGCTTCTCGATCCAGTACCAGAACGCCAACAACTCGGTGCGCGTCACCGACGACTTCATGCAGGCGGTGCTCACCGACGCCGACTGGCACCTGCGCGCCGTGACCAACGGCGAGATCATCCGCACCGTGAAGGCCCGCGAGCTGTGGCGGGGCATCGCCGAGGCGTCGTGGGAGTGCGCCGATCCGGGGCTGCAGTTCGACACCACGATCAACAAGTGGCACACCGCCCACGCCACCGGCCGGATCAACGGCTCGAACCCGTGCAGCGAGTACATGCACCTCGACAACTCGGCGTGCAACCTCGCCTCGATCAACCTGCTCAAGTACCTGCGCGACGACGACACGTTCGAC
>JAYUAM010000852.1:0-1158 GCA_043741295.1 Acidimicrobiia bacterium | reverse complement strand
CGGTCGTCATGGTTGGCGTTCGACGATCCAGGTGTCCTTGCTTCCGCCGCCCTGCGACGAGTTGACGACGAGCGACCCTTCGCGCAACGCCACTCGGGTAAGGCCGCCGCGGGTCACGTAGGAGGTGGCGCCGGTGAGCACGAACGGCCGGAGATCGAGGTGGCGGGGGGCGAGGACGCCGTCGCACAGCGTGGGGGCCGTCGACAAGGACAGGATCGGTTGGGCGACCCAGTTGCGCGGATCGTGCTCGATGGCGGCGGCCACGCCCGCCAGTTCGGCATCGGTGGCCCGGTTGCCGATCGTGATGCCATATCCGCCGCTCTCGTTGGCCGGCTTGACGACGAGATCGCGCAGGTTGGCCAGCACCTGCGCCCGCTCGTCGGACCGGTAGCAGCGCAGGGTCGGAACGTTGGGGAGCACCGGCTCCTGGCCGAGGTAGTAGCGGATCAGGTCGGGCACCCACGCATACACGACCTTGTCGTCGGCGACCCCGGTGCCGGGGGCGTTGGCGATGGCGACGTTCCCGGCCTTCCACGCCCGCATCAGCCCCGCCACCCCGAGCGTGGAGTCGGGCCGGAAGACCTCGGGGTCCAGGAACGTGTCGTCGACGCGGCGGTAGATCACGTGCACGCGTTCGAGGCCGGCGATCGTGCGCACGTAGACGCACTCGTCGGCGCCGACGAGGAGGTCGCCCCCTTCCACCAGCTCGACGCCCATCCACTGGGCCAGGAAGCTGTGCTCGAAGTAGGCGGCGTTGTACACACCCGGGGTGAGCACGACCACCGTCGGTTCGTCGATGCCGTCAGGGGCGAGCGAGCACAACAGACGGTGCAGCTCGTCGGGATAGTCGTCGACCGGTTCGATCGTCTGGCGCTGGAAAAGATCGGCGAACACGCGCTTGGACACGAGTCGGTTCTCGAGCATGTAGCTCACACCGGACGGCACGCGCAGGTTGTCCTCGAGCACGTACATCGTGCCGTCGCCGTCGCGAACCAGGTCGGTGCCGCAGACGTGAGCCCACACGCCGTGCTTCGGTCGCACACCCCGGCACTCGGGCCGGAAGTTCGTCGAGTGTTCGAGCAATTCGGCCGGGAACACGCCGTCGCGCACCACGCACTGCTCGTTGTAGAGATCGTCGATGAAGCGGTTGACGGCGTT
>JAYUAM010000851.1:0-1159 GCA_043741295.1 Acidimicrobiia bacterium | reverse complement strand
GGCTACGACGGGCTCGTGTCGAACTTCGGGGGCCTGAACTGCGTCGCCGATCTGCCGGCGACGCTCGCCGCGCTCGGGCGTCTGCTGCGGCCGGGCGGCGTCGCCGTCCTCGGGATCATGGGGCCGGTGGTGCCGTGGGAGTGGGCGTGGCAGCTGAGCCGCGGGCGGCCCGGTGCGGCGGTGCGCCGCCTCCGGCCCGGCGGGGTGCGTTGGCGGGGGCTCACGATCCGCTATCCGTCACCCGCGGCGCTGGCGCGAGCGGCGCGACCCCTGTTCACCGTCGAGCGATTCTCCGGCGTCGGTGTGCTCCTGCCGCCCACGGACGCCGCACCCTGGGCCGCCCGCCATCCTCGGATCGTCGACCGCCTGGCGGCCGCCGAACGCCGACTCGACGGTGTCGCCGCGGCCGCGTGGCTCGCCGATCACTACGTCGTCGAGTTGCGTCGACGCCCGGCCGGGTCTGCGTGACCGACACCCTGCTTCCGCGTCCCGCACCGGTCGTCGCTCGCACCGAGGTGTGGCGCGGGCGTTGCCCCGACTGCGGCACCGACATCGGCCCGTTCCCCGTGCTCGTCGATGGCCGCGGATCACTGGCCTGTCGGGCGTGTGGCGTGACTCACTGCGCCGTCGATGGGGTGTGGCGCCTGGTGCCCGCGGCCGATCGTGGGCGCGTCGAACGGTTTCTCACCGACTACCACACCGTGCGGCGGGCCGAGGGCCGGGGCTCCTCGGATCCCGCGTACTACCTCGCGCTGCCCGCGGCCTCGCCCGGCGACCCGTTGGCCTGGCAGTGGTCGATGCGGGCTCGCACGTGGCGTGACTTCCAACGTCAGCAGGTGGCCCGGTGGTCGCCGGGCCGCCGCGTGCTCGATCTCGGGGCCGGGGTCGGCTGGCTCACCCACCGACTGAACGAGGCCGGTCACCATCCCGTGGCCGTCGACCTGTCGACCGACGACCGTGACGGCTTGTTGGCGGCCGGCCACTACCCGGGCCGCTGGCCGCGGGTACAGGCGACGTTCGACCGCCTGCCGTTCGCCGACGACGACGCCGACGTCGTGGTGTTCAACGCCAGCCTCCACTACAGCGTCGACTACGGGGTCACGCTGGCCGAAGCACTGCGCGTCCTGCGACCGGACGGCATGCTCGTAGTGCTCGACTC
>JAYUAM010000850.1:0-1159 GCA_043741295.1 Acidimicrobiia bacterium | reverse complement strand
CGAAGGCTCCCGGCGAGTAGCGCGCCGAAGGCTCCCGGCGAGTAGCGCGCCGAAGGCTCCCGGCGAGTAGCGCGCCGAAGGCTCCCGGCGAGTGTCCACAGGGCCGCTGACCGCAGTGCCTCGGTGGTCGCGGTGCGGCGCGCCTTCTGCCCGTCGCTACGCGCTGGCTACGACGCGGCCCGGCGTCCAGCACCGTCGGTTCGCGAGCCGGGTGCGAGACGGTCGTGTCGGTCCCGTGCACCCCGCGTGCCCGTCGGCTCAACGTCGAGATCGACGGCAGCGACGAGACCATCAGCGTGGTCGAGATCGACGCCATCGCCGGCATCGTCGAGCGGATCGAACCGGTTGTCGAGATCGTCGTCGGCCAGGTACCCGCCCCCGGGCACGACATGGAGCAGTTCGCCCTCTCCCAGGTCGTCGAGCTTCTGGCCGAGCGCGGTCAGTGTCCTGGTGCCGAGGTGACCGGCGACGCCGACATCGGGGCGCGGTCCGGCGCCGCCGAACGCGCCGTTGGCGTCGACCCACAGGATGCGACCCGGTCGGCGCATGAGCGCCCCGAGCGCGGCCGCTTCCCGCTCGTCGAGTTCGACCGCCCGCGGCCCGGCCCGAGCCTCGCCGCTGCGTTCGTCGAGGACGAGCCTGCCGAAGCGCAGGGTCTCGGGCGGGCGGGGCCGCGCCACCCGCCGCCGCCGGTGGAGCCCGAAGACAACGAGCGCGCCGGCCGCACCTAGGAGCGACCCGACGAGGGCGACCAGGGCGAGTGTGCGCACGGGCGCCTCCACGCCGCGCGGCGACCCGGCCGCCGCGGGTGCACCGCCGGGCGTCGTGGCCGACGGCAGCGAGGAACCGTCCCCGACGTCTGTGTCTGGCAACGAACCGGCCGCCGGCGTCACCAGAGGTGGATCCGCGCGCTGGGGGTTGGCACTCTCGGGCAGCCCGACGTCGATGGAGGTGCGGTAGGTCTCGGCCACCGCCTGGAGGGTGAGCACGACCGATGGCGATAAGGCGCGGAACGAGACCTGGTAGAGGCCGGTGAGGGTGCGGGCGAGTCGGTCGACGCTGGCCACCAGGTTGTTCGGTCCGTCATCGACGACCGTGACGGCGGTCGAGCCACCCGCGTCGATCGACGTGCCGGCCGGCGCTCCGATCACGAGGGCCG
>JAYUAM010000849.1:0-1159 GCA_043741295.1 Acidimicrobiia bacterium | reverse complement strand
GCGTAGGCGGCGGCCCGCCGGTTGCGCACGGTCCGCGCCGTCACCCTGAGCGTGACGGCCACGTCCTCGGCCCGAAGGCCGTCAAGATGGAGGCGTCTGAGCAACTCGACCTCGTCGTGCGACACCCCTCTCGCCTCCGCTCCGCCGAGCAGGGCGACCGCCTCGGCCGCCGGGCCGACACTGGTCTCCGACCGGCCGGCGGCGTCGCTCGTGCCGGCGGCGTCGTCCGTCAACGCCGTGGGCACCTCGCCCGACGAACGCAGGCGCTGCGGACGGGTGAGTAACTGGTACTCGGTGTCGCGCACGAGGTTCGCCGCCACCTTGCACGGCCGCCGCGCCAACGGATAGGTGCGCGCCACGATCCACGCCTGGGCGACCAGCTCGTCGAACAGTTCGGCCGCCGGACGACCCGGCCCACACCGGCGATGGGCGATCGCCACCAGCGGTGCCACGAGCCGCTGAAGCACCACGCGGGCGGCGACGGTGTCGCACTGGGCGAGCCCAACGAGAGCGGCGAGCGCCTGGTCGGCTCCGTCCGGCACGAGGTCGCGGTCGCCGCCGACCTGCGCATGGACGTCGGCGAGCGTGACGCACGCGGCGAAGGCATCGACTGCGCCCCACGCCTCCGGGACGGCGAGCGCGGCGAGACCGGCCCACTCCGCGTTGTACCGCCGGGCCATGCTCGACAATCGCGCGGTGCGGGCCGGAACCGGCCGGCGCTCGACCGCTCCGATGCGCACCGGACCGGACGGACCGGACGGACCAGGGGAACCGGGCGCACCCGGAGCGACGTGATGGAGGAGGTCGGCAGGGAAGGAAGAGCGCATGATGGCATCGTCGGCGGCCCACTCACCGCCGTTCTCACCGCGAACCTCACAGGCCTCCGATCTCCGCCTTCCCGACCGCTGAGCAACCTCACAGGGCCTGGTCAGCGCCCATGGCGCTCCGGACACCGGGTCGACGTCGGACCGGAAGCCGGGTTGCCACCGGGCCGCCCTCGGGGCGCCGCCGGACCAGACGCCGGGTCGCCGTCGGGCCGGCCGGCGACGTACCCTCAGAGCCCGATGGCGCCGAGCACCGACCCCGCTACCCCCTCGCGACCCTGGGACCGCGCCGACCTGCCCACCGGCGACGACAAGGCCCGCGCGGTCCGCGAGAT
>JAYUAM010000848.1:0-3140 GCA_043741295.1 Acidimicrobiia bacterium | reverse complement strand
TGCACGCGCAGGTCGGTGGCGTCCATGACCTCGCGAAGGGCGGCGATGCGCACCAGCCCGGCGGCGATGCTGCGGCGGGCGAGATCGGACCGCCCCCGGTGCCGCGCAACTCGCGCTCGCGCCTCGTAGGCGATGATGCGTTCGAACGCGGTGTCGTGTCGTCGCGCAACCTGTGTGAGCACCTCGACACCGAGACCGTCGCGACCCTGGACGAGCGCCGCGATGCCGACGCGCAGCCAGCTCGTGGCGGCGAACACGCGCATGCCGATGCGATCGAGCTCGGCCGCCACGTTCATCGCCTCGGTCAGCGGGAGCGCGCCCGGGCCCCGCTCGACGACGAGCGATTCGAACACGAGGTCTTCGAGGATCACGCCCCACCCGTTCCGCCCGGCGGCGCGGAAGGTTGCTGCTGCCGTCGCCGCGTACGTCATCGTGGCCGGATCGCGCAGCTCGAGCATCGCCTGCGAGAGGTAGATGCGCCCTTCGGCGGCATCGGCCTCGTTGCCGATCGCGCTCAACCGTACGATCACGTCGGGGAGCAGCTCGACGACGTCGTCGTCGAGGCCGGCCATGACCATGATCTCGGCGCGGGCGATGAGCTGGGCATCGACTGGGCAGCCGCACTCGGTCAGCTCCTGCTCGGCCCGGTCGAACGTATCGAGCGCGGTCGCAAGGTCGCCGAGCCGGGCGTCGAGCATGCCCCGGTTGTGCAGCACCTCGGCGGCGGCGATCGGCATGCCGACGGCCCGGTGCAGGCGCTCGGACTCGTCGAAGTCGGCCCGCCCGAGCACGAGGTTGCCGACGTACAGTCGGATGACGCCTCGGTTGTTCAGCGCACGGGCGCGCTCGATCGGATGGTCGGGGCCGATGCGTGCGACGGCCGCGTCCGCCGACTCGAGCGCTCGCGTCATCTCGCCCCGGCGGTACAGCACGGCGGCCCGCTGCACGTCGAGCAACCCCGACTCCACGGCGCCCGCGGTATCGGCTGCGGCATCGAGAACCGAGAGCGCGTCGTCGAGCCGCCCGCCGAGCGTCAGGGCGTTCGATCGCAGCGCGGCCAGTTCGGCGCGCACGACCCCCGGAGCGCCGGGCGAGAGCAGCGCGAGTGCCTCTTCGGCGAGCGCGTCGGCCTCTCGAATCTCGCTGAAGTCGAGCTGAGCGCGGGCGATGACGCCGAGCAGGATCGCGCGGTCGTCGTCGTCGAGATCGTCCCGCAGGAGCGCGTCTTTCGCCAGATCGCGGTAGCGCAGGGGGTCGGCGCGGGTCGAGCGCAACCACGACAATGGCTGTATCTGCGGCCCCGCAGTCGCGCTCACTGCGGTTGAGCGTACGCATCGGGCGTGCGATCCGTGTTGTGATTAGCGACAACACGCGTCACACAGGGGGCTCATCACGATGGTCGCACGACGAGAAGTTCGCCGCCGCATGCACTCGAACCTGGTCTTCGCACGCCCCGACGGCGATGTGCCGCTGGTGTTCGGCTACCACGTCCACCCGCCGGTGCCCGGGCAGCAGATCAACGGTCAAGTGCGGGGTTCGCTCCCGGTCGCCAAGTTGAGCAGCGAGGACGACGATGTCTACATCGTGCCGTTGCTCCTGGTGGTCGACGGTGACGCCGGCCAGCGCGATGCGGTCGCCGATGCGATCCGCCGCGGGTCGGAGCACTTCGAAGTCGGCCGCAGCGAGCCGATCGGCGGTGCGGTCGAGGTCTTCCGCCTGACCAGGTCGGACCTGGGACCGGATGCTCCACTCGATGCGGCCGCCACCAGGGCGACGCTGATGACGTTGCAGGAACTGCTCTCGCCGCCGGACGGTGCCTTTCCGATCACCACGCGCGTCGCCCCGGCCTACGGGTTCCTGACGCACCAGACGACGCAGCCGTCCGACGACCCCGAGCAGACCGACTGCACCGTCGTGCTGCCTGACGGGCCCGAGGGCGAGACCGTCAAGGTGGTGGTGATCGACACCGGGCTCTGGGATGGATGGGAGTGGATGGGGCCGGCGAACCCGACCGGGACCGGGTTGCTCGGCGCCGTCGCCCAGCACGAACCAGATCCGCTCGACGGATTCGACGCCGCAAGCGTCCCGACCGGCTTTCTCGGCCGGGCGGCGGGCCACGGAACCTTCATCGCCGGCATCCTGCGTCAACTCGTGCCACAGGCGACGCTGGTCGTCCTTCAGGCGGCGTCGGTCGAGGGCCTCGTCGAGGAGCCGAAGTTCTTCGCCACGCTGAACGACGTTGTCACCAATCACGCCGATGTCGACATCGTCGTCATCGCCAGCGGCGGCTACGCCCTTCCCCTCGCCGGGACCAGCTTGGCCGCCTCCGGGACGCCGCCGAAGGGCAAGGAATGGCTCGCCCCGATCCTGTTGCGCCAGGGCATCCAGAACGTGCTCGAACACACCAGCGCCGTCATCGTGATGTCGGCGGGGAACAGCGGCTCGAGCGACCCGTCGTTTCCTGCGGCGTTCGCCGGGCAGAAGTGGCGCAACGGCCTGACCAAGGGCGACGACCGCCTCATCTCGGTTGCGGCGCTCGACGCCGAGGGCTTCCGTGCCGATTTCAGCAACTACGGCGATCCGCGTGTTGGGTACGCCGACCGGCAGTGGGTCGTGGCCAGCGCGCCGGGGGTTCGACTGCTCAGCTCCTACGTGCAGGGCACCGAGGACCCCACCAACGATCCGGACAACCCACCGTCCGACTGGCCCGTCGGCGAACCGCCGTACGCGTCGTGGACCGGCACGTCGTTCTCGGCGCCCGCCGTCGCCGGGCGCATCGCCGAGCAGCTCGGACGGTTGCGCCGGTTCCACCCCGATACTGAACCCGTTCAGGCCTGGTTGGGCCTCCAGGCGAACGGGGGTACGGAACGTAGCGACGGTTGCGGGGTGCGCATCGATGCCAACGTGGCGCGGGCGCGGCCGATCACGTGATGATGGGTGGCGATGCCGGCACACAGACGAGTGAAGTGCTACGTGATCCACGACACGCGTCGAGCGATGTATCAGTCACCCGGTCGGCGGGTCGGATAGGCGTGGAGAAATCGCTGGCGCGCGTGTTCCTGTCGTACTCGCGGACGGATCTCGAACGCGCCGCCGCGCTGGCGCACGAACTGGAAGCGCTCGGCCACGACGTCTGGCGC
>JAYUAM010000847.1:0-3144 GCA_043741295.1 Acidimicrobiia bacterium | reverse complement strand
CCACACGCTCGCTCCCGACGAGCGAGACGGGTTCGGGTGGCCCGGTCTGCTCGCCGCGCCGGTGATCGCCCTGCCGTTCGCCGACGCGTCGGCCTACCTCGAGCGTTACTCGCGGCCGGACAAGGCACCGACCGGCCTGGGCGCGAGCAGCGACCTGTGGCCGTCCCCGTTCTGGACGATCGACACGGCGTTCTCGGTGATGACGCTTCTGCTCGGGGCCGAGGACGCCGGACTCGGCACCCTGTTCTTCGGTGTCGCCAAGGGCGAGGCCGAGCTCCGGGCTGCGCTCGGCGTGCCCGACGGACTGCAACTGCTCGGCGCGATCACGATCGGCTACCGCGCAGCGGAGGGCGACCGACGGCCGCTCCTGGCCAACCGGCCGGTCCGTCGCAAGCCCGACGAGATCGTGCACCTCGGCCACTGGTAGCCCCCGGCGGCGCGGACGGTTCGGCTTCGTCCGGCGGTTCACGGCGCGGCCAACGATGCCGTGCGGCGCGCCCGCCGCAGCAGGTTGCGCTCGTCCTCGTAGGTGAGTAGGCGGAGCGCTTCCGTGACCGTCAGCCAGCGCAGGGCGCCGATCTCACCTTCCGCCGGCGTCTGGACCTCGGCCTCGAAGGCCATCGCCCACCACAGGACGTACTTCTGGCCTCCGCTGACGGGGTAGGTGAGGGCGCCGAGGAAGCCGACCGGGCGGGCCGCGCAGCCGGTCTCCTCGAGGACCTCGCGCACGGCGGCGTCGAGCAGCGTCTCTCCGGGGTCGAGCTTGCCCTTGGGCAGCGACCAGTCGTCGTAGGCGGGCCGGTGAACGACCGCGATACGGCGAGCGCGTCCGACGCGTCGCCACACGACGCCACCGGCGGCGAGCACATCGCCGGCGGTCGGGTTCTTGGGCGCCTTGCCCATGTCCTACTCCGCGACTCGACCGGGCCCGTCCGAGCCGATGTCGGCCCGCGGCCCGCCGTCGGCGCCGGCATCGAGCAGCCGCGCCATCTCGTCGACGGTGCCCACTGGCGCCAGGCAGGCGTAGTCCTGGCAGACGAAGGCGAGGCCATCCGGGCGGTCCTGCCACAGCGGCGAATCGAACCGCTCGCCCCACGCCACCACGGCGTGCGGGAGGTGGCGACGGTGGACCTCGCGCACGAGGTCGGGTCGGTCGCCGGTGACGACGATCTCGGTCGTGCCGGTGCGGCGAAGGTCGACGGCGGCGAACAACTCGCTGAACGCCGAGGGCGCCTGGCGCACGATGTCGGACGCCAGTCGCAGTATCTGGTCAGCATGCTCGCCGTAGCGCCGCTCGCCGGTGAGCGCAGCGAGGCGGAGCAGACCGACGGCGGCCATCGAGTTGGCCGACGGCGTGGCGTTGTCCATCAGGTCCTTCTGGCGGGCGATGAGCGCAGCGCCGTCGAGCGCGTTGGTGAACACCCCGCCGCGCTCGGGGTCCCAGAAGCGGTCGAGCAGCGCGTCGGCCACCGATCGAGCCTCGTCGATCCATCGTGCCTGACCGGTGGCGGCCGCCATGGCGATGAACGCCTGCAGCAGGGCGGCGTGATCGGCGGCGAGAGCGTCGTGGCGGGCGCCACCGTCGCGCTGCCACGACCGTCGCCAGTGCCCGGTGGTGTCGTCGCGAAGCTCGCGGCAGAGGAACTCGGCGTTGGCGACGGCGGCGGCCAGCCAGTCGGGCCGTTCGAGGGCGACGGCGGCCTCGGCCACCGTGGTCAGCATGAGGGCGTTCCATTCGGTGAGGACCTTGTCGTCGAGGCCTGGCCGAAGGCGCGTGGCGCGCACAGCGAAGAGCCGGGCGCGCCCTCGCTCGATCACCGCGGGCCGGGCGAGCACACCGCGGGCGTGCATGCGGTTGGCGATCGATCGGCCCTCGAAGTTCCCGGCGTCGGCGATGCCGTACCATGCCAGCACCGCATCGACATCGTGGGGGCCCTGGCCCCCGGTGTCAGCGTCGGCGTCCAGGGCGGCGGCGACCTGGGCCGGTGTCCAGACGTAGAAGAGGCCCTCATGGCCGTGCCCGTGCTCGTCGGGCGAGTCGGCGTCCTCGGCCGACGAGAACCCACCTTCGGGCTGGCCGAGATCGCGCAGCACGTAGTCGATCGTCTCGGTCGCCACCTGCCGCCAGCTCTCGTTGCCAGTCACCAGGTGGGCGTGGAGGTAGATGCGGGCGAGGAGCGCCTCGTCGTAGAGCATCTTCTCGAAGTGCGGGACGAGCCAGCGCTCGTCGACCGAGTAGCGCGAGAACCCGCCGCCGATGTGGTCGTAGATCCCGCCGGCCGCCATCGCGTCGAGCGTGGTGGTTACTGCGTCGAGCATCTCGGCGTCGCCATTGGCGACGTGGATGCGCAACAGCAGTTCGAGCGACATCGTCGACGGGAACTTCGGGGCCCCGCCGAACCCTCCCCACGCGGCGTCGAACCGCTGACCGAGCTGCTGTAGCGCGAGGTTCAGCTCGTCGAGCCCCGGCACCTGCGCACCGGGCTCGATGCGCGCGGTGCGTCCGACGATCTCGGTGAGCTGCCCGGCCTGGCCGACGAGCTCGTCACGCCGACCGTGCCACGCCTCGTCGATCGCCGTCATCAGCTGCAGGAAGGACGGCTTCGGGTAGTACGTGCCGCCGAAGAACGGCGCGCCGTCGGGCGTGAGGAACATCGTCATCGGCCAGCCGCCGCGCCCGCTGATCGCCTGCACGGCGTCCATGTAGATCGAGTCGACGTCGGGCCGTTCCTCGCGGTCCACCTTCACGTTGACGAACAGCTCGTTCATCCGGGCCGCCACCTCGGCGTCCTCGAAGCACTCATGCGCCATGACGTGGCACCAGTGGCAGGCCGAGTACCCGACCGAGAGCAGGATCGGGCGGTCTTGCGCCTGGGCCCGGGCGAACGCCTCGTCGCCCCACGCGTACCAATCGACCGGGTTGTCCTTGTGCTGGCGCAGGTACGGCGAGGTCTCGGCGGCGAGGCGGTTCACGGCGGCCACCCTAGGACCAGCCACCCTACGGGCCGCCGGCGCCCGGCTCTGGCTCGGTCGTGGCGGGTAGCTTGCGGCGATGGAGCTACGACTGGATGGCAAGGTGGCGCTCGTGACCGGCGCGTCGCGCGGCATCGGTAGGGCGATCGCCAAGGCGATGGGGGAGTCGGG
>JAYUAM010000846.1:0-7373 GCA_043741295.1 Acidimicrobiia bacterium | reverse complement strand
GCGGCGGCATGACGAACGCCTTGACGCCGAGCCCGCGCACGAGGCCCTCCCAGAGCCCGAAGAAGACGGTGAGGCCGACGAGGGGGGCGACGGCCAGGCGCGCTCGAGCGGCCAGGGTCTGGCGGGGCCCTGTCACGGGGCGACTCCGCCGTTCATTGCCGAAGCCAACAGCTGGCGCAGGCGGCGGGTGTGGGCGGTGAACGCCGGGCTGTCCTCGACCTCGGGGCCCCGAGGTCGGGCGAGCGCGATCGCCTCGACGCCGACGATGCGGCCGGGGTCGGCGGCCATCACCACCACCCGGTCGGAGAGGGCCACGGCCTCGGCGATCGAGTGGGTCACGAACAACACCGTCGCCTGGTGCTCCTGCCAGAGCCGCAGGAGCAGGTAGCGCATCTCGGCCCGGCGGATCTCGTCGAGGGCGGCGAACGGCTCGTCCATCAGCAGGAGGGGCGCGCCGAGGGCGAACGCGCGCACGAGCGCGACGCGCTGCTGCATGCCGCCCGACAACTGGTGCGGGCGGGCATCGGCCACGGGGGCCAGACCGACCTCGGCGAGCAGGGCGTCGACCGACGGGCGCGGCCGGTCGCCCGTGGCCGCCCGCCGGTTCACCGTCGTGAGCACCGCGGCATTGGCCCGCACGGTACGCCTGGGCAGCAGGGCCGGGCTCTGGGGGGCGAGAGCGATCTGCTTGGCCCGGCGGGCGGCGTCGGGCGAGCGCCCGAGCACGGTCACCGTGCCGCCGTCGGCGTCGAGCAGACCGGCGACGATGCGCAGCAGGGTGGACTTGCCGCACCCGCTCGGACCGAGAAGCGACACGAACTCCCCAGCATCCACGCCCAGGTCGACACCGCCGAGGGCCTGGACCGAGCCGGACCGTCCCGCGAAGCGCTTGGTCACCCCGGCGAGCTGCACCCCTGACATGGGACTAGAGGATCGCTCTAGAAGATTCCTCTAGTCAAGCCAGCTCGCCGGCCGAGGCATCAGAGGGGTTGGGGTACCCCCGTGTGTCCTGGTAACGTGGTCGCGTCCGTTGCGGCCCCGCCCATCCTGTGGTCGGCCTGCTGCGACGTGATGCTGCCCGCCGACCGGTGGGGGCGTGCCTACCCGAACATGGGTCGGCCGACTCACGGAGAATCTCTTGCCCAAGCAGTCCACGATCACGACCAACCAGTTGCACGGTACCGACACCGGCTCGCCAGAGGTGCAGATCGCACTTCTCACCGACCGGATCAATCAGCTCACCGGGCACCTGAAGTCGCACGACAAGGACCATCACAGCCGCCGTGGGCTGCTGATGCTCGTCGGTCGCCGCCGACGCATGCTCGACTACGTGCGCAGCACCGACGTCGAGCGGTATCGGGCGATCGTCAGCAAGCTCGGTCTGCGTCGGTAACAGAACCGACCTGACAACCCGGGCGGTGGCCCAGTCGGTTGTCAGTCGCCGAAGCCCCGCTCGTCGCCGTCCCGGCGCCATGCGACCGGGACCTTGCCGACTGGGAACCGGCGGCACCGCTCCATATCCGGCCGGAGGACCCGGTCGGGCGAAAGGAGCGCTCCATGTCGGAGCCCATCATCAAGCACGCCCCCGAGATCAAGCACGCAAGGGTCGAGGCCCCCATCTCGGGAGCCGATCGCACACTCGCGTTCGAAACGGGCAAGCTTGCCCAGCAGAGCCAGGGCGCGGTCGTCGCGTCCATCGGCACCACCACGGTCCTCGCCACCGCCAACGCCTCCAAGGGCGTGCGCGAGGGCATCGACTTCTTCCCCCTCACGATCGATGTCGAGGAGCGGGCGTACGCCGCCGGCAAGATCCCCGGCAGCTTCTTCCGTCGTGAGGGCCGGCCCACCGAGGCCGCGATCCTCACCTGCCGGCTCACCGATCGGCCGTTGCGCCCGGCGTTCGCCGAGGGGTTCCGCAACGAGACCCAGGTCGTGCTCACCGTCATCGGTGCCAACCAGGTCGACCCGCACGACGTGCTGTGCATCAACGCCGCGTCGGCCGCGCTGATGATCTCGGGCATCCCGTTCGACGGCCCGATCGGCGCCGTTCGCATCGCGTACTCGCAGGACGGCACCTGGATCCCGCACCCGACCTACGAAGAGGGCGACGAGTCCACCTTCGAGCTCGTCGTGGCCGGGCGTGAGCTCGACAACGGCGATGTCGCCGTGATGATGGTCGAGGCCGGTGGCACCGAGAAGGCGTGGAGCTTCTACGAGGCCGGCGCCCCGAAGGTGACCGAAGAGGTCATCGCCAGCGGGCTCGAAGCATGCAAGACCTGGATCAAGGAGTCGATCGCCCTCCAGCGTGAGCTCGTCGGCAAGTCGGGCAAGCGCCCGCCGCTCGCCTACACACCGGTACTCGACTACGGCGACGACGTGTTTGCCGCCGTCGAGAAGTTCGCGGCCAAGAAGCTCGGCGCCGCCCAGTCGATCGCGGCGAAGGCCGATCGCAACGAGGCGACCGAGACCGTCGTCGCCGAGACGCTCGCCGACCTCGCCGGCACCTCCGAGAAGCCGGGCAAGTTCGCCGGACGCGAGAAGGAGATCAAGGAGGCCGTCCGCTCGGTCACCAAGAAGGTCGTGCGCAAGCGCGTCGTCAGCGAAGGCATCCGCATCGACGGGCGTGGCCCGGCCGATCTGCGTCCGGTGACGGCCGAGGTCGGCGTGCTGCCGACGGCCCACGGCTCCGGTCTGTTCCAGCGTGGCGAGACGCAGGTCATGAACGTGGCCACGCTCGGTATGCCGCGCATGAACCAGCTGCTCGACACGCTCGAGCCGGTGACGAAGAAGCTCTTCATGCACCACTACAACATGGCCCCGTGGGCCAACGGTGAGACGGGTCGCGTCGGTTCGCCTAAGCGTCGCGAGATCGGCCACGGCGCGCTCGCCGAGCGGGCATTGCTGCCGGTCGTGCCGAGCCAGGAGGAGTTCGCCTACACGCTCCGTCTGGTGTCCGAGGTGCTCGCCTCGAACGGCTCCACGTCGATGGCGTCGGTGTGCTCCAGCTCGCTGTCGCTGATGGACGGCGGTGTGCCGATCAAGGCGGCCGTCGCCGGCATCGCCATGGGCCTCATCTACGCCGACGGCAAGTACACGACGCTTACCGACATCCTCGGCGCCGAGGACGCGTTCGGCGACATGGACTTCAAGGTCGCCGGCACGAGCGAGTTCGTCACTGCGCTGCAGCTCGACACGAAGATCGACGGCATCCCGGCCGACGTTCTCGCCGCCGCCCTGCAGCAGGCCCGCGACGCCCGCATGGCGATCCTCGAGGTCATGAACGCTGCCATCGCCGCCCCGCGCGACGAGGTCGGCGCCACCGCCCCGAAGATCATCAGCTTCTCGATCCCGATGGACAAGATCGGCGAGGTGATCGGGCCGAAGGGCAAGGTCATCAACACGATCCAGCAGGAGACCGGCGCCGACATCGCCGTCGACGACGATGGTGTGCAGGGCCGGGTCAGCATCGGCTCGAGCGACATGAACAAGGTGAACGAGGCCCGTCGTCAGATCGAGCTCATCGTGAACCCGCCCACCGCCCGCGTCGGCGAGGTGCACGACGGCCGCGTGGTGAACATCACCAAGTTCGGTGCGTTCGTGAACATCATGCCGGGCCGTGACGGGCTCGTTCACATCTCCAAGCTCGGTGCCGGCAAGCGCATCAACCGGGTGGAGGACGTACTCGCCCTCGGCGACGAGATCAAGGTGCGCGTCGATGACATCGACCCACAGGGCAAGGTCAGCCTCACCCCGGTCGGGGCCGACGGCGAAGACCTGCCGGGCAGTAGCGGTGGCGGCGGCGGCGATCGTGAGCGCAGCGATCGTGGGGATCGCGGCGGCCGTGACCGCGCCGACCGCGGTGACCGCGGTGGCTACGGCGGCGATCGAGACAGTGCCCCGGCGCTTGTCGGCGCCGAGACGGCCTCGTTCGAGGACCAGTTCGACGCCGAGGTTCGCGAGACGTTCGGTGATCTCGGTCCGGCCGGCGTTCCCGGCGGCAGCGATGCCGGTCCTGACCGTGGTGGCGACCGCGGTGGCCGCAGTGGCGGTGGAGACCGCGGCGCTGGCGGTCGCGACCGCAACGGCCGTCGTCGTAGCCGCTGACGTAGTTGCTCGGTTGGCCCGCCCTCGTTCGAGGGCGGGCCTTCTGGTGATCCTGCGATGACCGTCACCCAATCCACCCTGCCGTCCGGTCTGCGCCTCGTCACCGAGACGATGTCCGGCGCGCGTTCCGTGTCGCTCGGCGTGTGGATCGGGGTCGGGGCCCGCGACGAACCGGCCGAGCTGAGCGGCGTGTCGCACTTCCTCGAGCATCTGCTGTTCAAGGGGACCGAGCGCCGCTCGTCGCGGGCGATCGCCGAAGCGGTCGACCGGGCCGGCGGCGACATGAACGCCTTCACCACGAAGGAGGCGACGGCGTACTACATGCGCCTGCCCGCCGACCGCATCGAGGTCGGTGTCGACATCCTCGGCGACGTGCTCTGCTCGCCGTCGCTACGTGACGGCGACGTCGAGTCCGAGCGCCAGGTCATCCTCGAGGAACTGGCGATGGACGACGATTCGCCCGAGGACCGGGCGCACACGCTGATCTTCGAATCGTTGTTCCCCGACCATCCACTCGGCCGCGAGACCGCCGGGTCGAAGGACACCGTCGCCGCGATCACCGCCGAGGACGTGCGTCAGTTCTTCCATCACTGGTACGGCGCGGCGAACACCGTCGTCGCCATCGCCGGCGCGGTCGACCACGAGCGCGCTGAGCATCTCGTCGGCGCGGCGTTCGCCGGTCAGGCCGCGAGCCATCGCCCTGAGCGCAAGGCGCCCGACGGTACGGTGCGCCCGCTGGCCACCGTCCGCCGCTCGACCGAGCAGGCGCACCTGGTGCTCGGCTTCCGGGCCCTCGACCGCGACGACCCCGATCGCGAAGCGCTCGATCTGCTCAATCACACGCTCGGCGGGGGCATGTCGAGCCGGCTGTTCGAGGAGATCCGTGAGCAGCGCGGGCTGGCGTACTCGGTGTACTCGGCACCGTCGAGCTACGGCGACGCCGGCACGCTCAGCGTGTACGTCGGCACGAGCCCCGAGCGCGTCGACGCCGTGCTCGATCTCGTCGACATCGAGCTGGAGAACATGGCGACGTCCGGCATCACGGCCGACGAACTCGCCATCGCCCAGGGCTACATCACCGGCTCGTACGTGCTCGGGCTCGAGGACTCTGGCAGTCGCATGAGCCGCATCGGCTCGCACGTGACCGCCCGGGGCCATGTGCGCGTCGTCGAGGACCAGATCGAGCGTTACCGCATGGTCGGCGAGGACGACGTGCGCCGTGTCGCCGCTCGGGTGCTGCGCGGCGACCGTGCCATGGCCTCCGTCGGTCCGGTGACGCGCAAGACGCTCGAGGCCCGTCGCAAGCGCCACTGACGACGCGACGGTGGCTCGGTCGGCGCTCAGGCGACGTCCTGTCGCTCGGCCGGGCTCTCCTCGACGGGCGTGACCGGCACGGTGTCGCCGAGGCTCGGCGTCGAAGCCGGTCGGCGGTCGGTGCCCACCATCCGCAACGCCATCCATCCGGACACCACGTAGCCAGGGATGAGCGCGGCGAGCAGCACGGTGACCCGTACCGCCGCCCGCACGTCGTGACGACCCTGCAGCCACACGAGCGCGACCAGGCCGGGAACGGCGGCGACGACGCCGAGGCAGAGGGCGATCCGGGCCCGACCGGCGCGGGGCCCGATCAGGGCGGCGGCCAGGACGGCGGCCGGCACGGCGAGCACGAGACCGCCGATCACAGTGCGCACGACAACAGACATGCCCTTCCCGTCGGCCGCCGCCACCCGAACCTGAGGCGAGCCGGACCTTCTGGCCGGCGTTGGCCGTGCGACGACCCCGAACCCTTTCGGCGAAATCGTTGGGGAAGCTGGCGCAACGCGAGAACCGGTCCCCACGAGTTCGTACGTAGCGGGTCGATCGGCCCAGTGCCGGCCGGGCGTCGTAACCGCTACGCAGCGTCCTCGGGGTGGGTGGTGAGGTAGACGGCGGCGTCGGTCGGCTCGGGCGCCTCGAAGCCGACCGGCAGCCGGATCGGGCCCGCGGTCGTGCCAACGAACACCTGCCAGGCGTGGTATCCGGCGAGCAGACCCGGATGGGCGCGCAGGTTGGCGGCGTAGCGCTCGATCATCTCGAGGTAGGCGTCGTTCGGGTTGTAGCCGAGGATCGCCCGGCGCATGTCGGCCGGTCCGCCCCGCCGCACGAGGTAGCGGGCGGCGCCGACGATGGCGTCGTGATCCACGGTCGGGTCGCCCCGGCAGCACACCGCCCAGGTCGACGGGAGGAACTGCATCGGTCCTACCGCGCCGTCGCCGGAGAGTCCGACGATGCGGCCCATGCGGGTCTCCACGAGGTTGATCGCCGCCAGGTACACCCACTCGATACCGGTGGCCGCCTCGGCCTCCCGGTAGTCGGCGAGGAGCTCGTCGGTCGGTAGTGGCGCGCGGATCCGCCACGCCGGGATCGTTGGCTTCGGTGCCACCGGCTTGGCCAGCGCGGCGTTGCCGGGCGCGTTGACCGCCGCCAGATCGTTCGCCGCGATCTCGCGTACGTCGGGGTCGACGGCGGCGAGTGCCTCGGGCTGCCAGTCCTGGTGGGCGGCGAGCCGGCGGACCACGAGCTGGTGCCGCCGGCCGGCCACCTCGACCGCGTCGGCGGTGGACGCGGGGTCGAGCACGGTGTGCAGCGCCGTCGAGAACTGCGCGCCGAGCCCCGCCGGTTCGCCGGCGAGCCCGTCGAGCAGCGGTGCGTGCCGGGCCGCCGCCGTCGTCGGGGCCGCGCTGCTGGGAGTACGGGTCGCTGACGCGTCGGGGCTCGTGCTCGCCGGCGAGGCCGATGTCGACGCGCTGACCGTTGACGTCGGGGCGACGACGCCCGGCGATCGCGTCACGGCGATCGTGCTCGTCGTCGCGGCCGGGCTCGTCGTCGCGGCCGGGGTCGTCGTCGCGGCCGGGGTCGTCGTCGCTATGGCCGGGGTCGATACCGCGGTCGTCGATGTCGCGGCGTTCGGCACGGTGCTGGAGCACCCGGCGAGGGCCAGCGATGCGGGCACCAGCAGGGCGAAGAGTCGCGACGCCCGGCTACGGGCCAGTCGTCGCGTGCGGGCTGGATGCATCCGGCGAGTCTGCCCGAGCGCGGCGGCCGGCGAGCGGCAACCCCGGTCGACGGCCTACCGACGCAAGCCAGTATCGTCCCCGGTCGTCGAGGAGGTGGCCGTGAGCGAGCCGTTACGGGTCGGGGTGTTCGGAGCGGGAGGCAAGGTGGGGGCGACGGTGTGCGCCGCCGTCGTCGCGGCACCCTCGCTCGAGCTGGCGGCCGCGGTCGATCCG
>JAYUAM010000845.1:0-3145 GCA_043741295.1 Acidimicrobiia bacterium | reverse complement strand
GACCGCCGGCGCGTTCGCGCCGTCGGGTAGCGCCCGCGCGGACGGCGACGGCTGGACCGTCTCGGGTCGGTGGGCGTGGGGGAGCGCGACGCACCACTGCCAATGGGTGCTCGGCGGCTGCATTGCCGAGACGCCCGCATCCGCTGATGGCGAGTTCCACCTCATGTTCGTTCCGGCGGAGCACGCGACGTTTCACGACAACTGGGATCCGATCGGTCTGCGGGGCACCGGGTCGGGCGACTTCGAACTGGTCGACGCAGTCGTGCCGACCGGGTTCAGCGTGCGACCGGGCGTCACGGCGCCGGTCGTCGATACGCCGCTCGCCCGCTTCCCGAACTTCACGCTGCTCGCCATGGCCGTGGCGGCGACGACGCTCGGCATCGCCCGGCACGCCGTCGACGAGGCGGTGGCCCTGGCCCAGGTGAAGACACCGATGCACGCACGCCGTCGGCTCGGTCAGTCGGCCACCGCGCAGATCGAGCTGTCGCGCGCTGAGGCTCGTCTCGGGGCCGGCCGGGCGTTCCTGCTCGATGCCATCGGCGGCGCGTGGGACGACGCCGTTCGGGGCGACCGCGTGACGGTGGAGACGCGGGCGCGCATTCGTCTCGCCGCGCTGCACGCCGTGGAATCAGCCGTCGCCGCCACCGACGCCGCGTACACGCTGGCCGGTGGATCGGCCGTGCCGCGGTCGCACCCGTTGCAACGGTGCCTTCGCGACATCCACACCGCCACGCAGCACGTGATGGTGTCGCCACGGTTGCACGAGACGATCGGGCGCGTGCTCCTGGGCGAGCGGGTGGACACGGCGACGCTGTAGTCGCGGTTTCGGGCGCTCTGCCGGGGTGCAACACTCGCTGGCATGGATGCCATCGATGCGCTGATGACCACGCGGGCGATCCGGCGGTTCACCGACGAGCCGGTGACCGACGAGGAGATCGCCACCTGCCTGCGCGCCGCACAGCAGGCACCGAGCGGCGGGAACGTGCAGCCGCAGCAGTACATCGTGCTCACCGAGCCCGAACCGCGGGCGACAGTCGGCGCGCTCTACCGCTCCGCGTTCGACCGCTACGAAATGGTCCTGATGCCGACGGACTTCCGGTCACCAGAGGCCGAAGCGAGCTGGAAGCGCACCCGCGCCGCGGCCCGCCACCTCGCCGACCACCTCGGCGTGGCGCCCGCGCTCGTGCTCTTCCTCCAACCCACCGTGCCGTGGACGCCGAGCGATGCCGACGGCCCGCTGGACATCGGCCGCCTGGATGCCAGCGTGTACCCGGCCGTGCAGAACTTCTGCATCGCGGCCCGCGCGCTCGGGATCGGTACGGCACTCACGACGGTGGTGCGCATCCACACGGCCGAGGTGCTCGCCGCGCTCGACGTGGCGGGCGACTGGGAGATCGCCGCGCTCGTGCCGATGGGTCGACCCTCAGGCCACTTCGGCCAGGCGCCGCGCAAGCCGGCCTCCGCTGTCACCCACTGGAACCGCTGGGGCGACCGCCGGCGGTAGTCGGGTTGTTGGGCCGGCTCAGGCGTTGAGCGCGTCGAGCAGAGCCGGTAGGTCGGCGACGGACGTGACCCGGTGGACGCCGGGCGGCGCGGTCCAGCCGTCGTCCGACCGATCGAGCCACACCGGGACGAGCCCGGCGGCGTGGGCGCCCTCCACGTCGGCGACGACCGAGTCGCCCACGTACATCGTGCGGCCCGGTGCTGTCCGCATCGCCTCGCACCCGAAGGCGAACGCCGCGGGGTCGGGCTTCATCACCGGGTGAGGCACGGGTACGGCAACCTCGAACCAGTCGAGCAGTCGCAGTCGCGACACCTCGCGCGGCGTGTACGGGTTGTTCGACAGCACGCCGAGACGCACGCGTTCGGCGAGGTCGTCGAGCGTCGCCACGACATCGGGGAAGAAGCCGACCCACAGCTCGTCGCGGAACACCTTGATCGCCCGGGCGAGGTCGACGGGGTCGAGGTGGGGGAGCGCGGCGGGCCAGCACTCGTCGGCCAGCTCGTGGAGCTTCCAGGTGTTGCGGTGCACGACGATGCCGTCACGCCGTGTCCAGGTGTGCTCGGCCGCCCAGGCGAGGAGCCGGTCGGCGTCGTCCTCGCCGACGATGTCGGTGGCGCATCGGTGGATCGAGGTCGACCAGTCGATGAGCGTGTCGTCGAGGTCGAACAGGATCGCGTCGACCGCCGTGCCGTTGGGGCTCCGCATCGTCGGGCACGCTACCGGTCGGTCTGGACCGCTCCGAGCGGGTGGCTCCCCGACCCGTATTCCGTGACGCGCCGAGAGAGATACTGCCCAGATGAGCAAACGACTTGTCGACATCGACGACGACCTCCTCGACGAGGCCACGGCGATCCTGGGAGCCGCCACGATGAAGGAGACCGTGAACCGATCGCTCGAGGCTGTCGTCCTCGCCTCGAGGCGGCGCCGTCATGCCGATCGGCTCGGCGCGATGCGCGACCTCGACCTGGCGAACCCAAAGGTGATGGCCGGCGCGTGGCGCTGACCACATCGACCTACCTCGCCGACAAGAGCGCCCTCGCACGATTCCCGCTCGCCCCCGTCGCCCGCCGGTTGCGCCCGCTGATGGAGGAGGGCCTGATCGCCACGTGTGCGATCGTCGACCTGGAAGTGCTCTACAGCAGCCGCAACGTGGGTGACTACGAGGAGATCTTCGAGGAACGGCGCAGTCTCGACGTCGCCCCGATCACGCCCGAGGTGACGATGCGGGCGATCGAGCTGCAACACGAACTGGCGCGGCGAGGTCAGCATCGCGTGCCGATCCCAGATCTGATCATCTCGGCCGCCGCGGCAAGCGCGGGGCTCGTGGTGCTCCACTACGACAGCGACTTTCCGCGCCTGGCCGCCGCTGGTGGCGCGCAAGCCGAATGGGTGGTACCGCAGGGCTCGGTCTGACTGCGACCGGATCCGAGCGCGGGGTTACTGCACGGCGGGCGACGGGTCGAGGCCGTACCAGGGGCCGGCGAGGAGGTCGGCTTCACAGATCGCCCGGTCCTCGTCGTTGGCGATCGGCACGGCGCGTGCCGCCTCGACGTGACGACGGGCGCCGTCGAGGTCGCCAGCGACGGCGAGCGCACGCGCCATCGCCTCGTGGGCGAAGGCGCGGTCGAAGTCGTCGAGCCC
>JAYUAM010000844.1:0-1163 GCA_043741295.1 Acidimicrobiia bacterium | reverse complement strand
CCGCGCCGCGCTGCTGGCGGTGGTCGGCGGCGATGCGACTTTCGCGTCAGCGATCGCCGACCGCACGATCGCGGCCGAAGGTGACGTCGCCGCCAGCGACATGATCTTCGCCAACCTCGACACGTTCCTCACGAACTTCAACCTCGTCGAACCCTGAACCGGCCCGCCGGGAGTGTTGCGATCGCTGGCTCGCCGGCACTTCATCACACCCCCGGCCTACCTTCGCCGCATGCGCCACAACCATCCGGCGGCCGCCCTCACGTTGGTCGGTTCACCGGACTTCGCATCGGAGGCAATCTCCCCACCCGACATCCCCACCGGGTTCGCCGCTCTGCGTCGAGCCGTCAATCAGGAAGGCCCGATCGGCGAGCACGTTCGCACGCTCGCCAACCTCGTCGGCGGCATCGACCCGCTCGAGCGGCTCGATGCCGAGCCACTCATCGACGAGCCGTTCGCGTGGTCAACCGTGCGTGACGCCGACCGTGAGGCGGTACGCGCGCTGCTTGCGCTCACGGACGCTTGCTGCGATCAGTGGCTCGACGTCGAATATCGAACGATCGTCCGTCGACTCATCGCCCGGATCTCCGCTCACGAGGTCACCGCGTTGCGCGGCCGGGCCGCACCTAGATCGACGGCGGCTGCGCTCGTCTGGCTCGCGGTATCCGGCAACGGCGATCTCGACGGCAGGACAGGGCGGTGGCGAGCCAAGGACGTGTGGTCCTGGTTCGCCGCGTCGTCGAACGGCGAACGCGGGCGCCGGTTGCTCCGGGCCGCGGCGCTCCGGCCGGCCTACGAGACCGACGGCTGGCATCACTACGTGTGGGGCGGCGACGTGTGCCTCGCCGACGTCGCGTTGCTGCACGGACGCTACCGGGCCGAACTGCTCGGCCGCCGCCTCGCCGCCGTGGCGCTCGCCGAGCGTGCCGAGCGTGCGCGAGCCGGCCGGCGACCGATGATCAGGCTCGACGACGGGCTCATGGAGCGCAACGCCGTGCTCGCCGATGTCCACCTCACCGCCAAGAGCGTCACCACGAGCCGTCGGAGCATGGTGGTGATCGGCATCACGGCCCTGGTACCTGAGCCCGAGATCGAGCTGTACGCCCTGTCGGTTCCCGAGGCCTACCGACTCGTAGCGATGCTCAAGGCCGCGCTCGACGATCCGC
>JAYUAM010000843.1:0-1163 GCA_043741295.1 Acidimicrobiia bacterium | reverse complement strand
CCATCGCGCCACCGGTCGCCGACGTCGTCCCGGCCGGAACCGTCACCGTGAACTCGGTCGCCATCGGCAGGCGATCGACGTGGGCGTCGCTGGCGTCGAACCGCAGCGTCTGCGTGCCGACCCATCGCCAGTGGCCGGGAACCGCCGGCGAGATCGTGGCGGGCACGGCAGCGGCGTCGAGCTGGGCGACGGTGGCCACGGGCACCATCGGCTGGTTGAACGTCAGCGTGACGAACGGCGCGATCGGCACGTCGCCCTCGGGCTGCACTCGCATCACCTCGAGCGGCCCCGCCGACGTGGCGGGCGCCGGGGCCGGCGGGCCGGCTGGCGGGAACGGTGTCTGCGTCGTGGCGCCGGCCCGGGGCACGGCGAGCGACTGCGTCGGCCAGTTGAAGTTCTTCGGCAGCGCGGCGTCGTCGACCCACGCCGGCAGCCGCGCGACGATCGGGGCGATGGCGTCGGCGCTCAGCTCGGTGCCGGCCACGACGGGCGTCGCCGCACTGCCTCCGGCGCCCGATGGCACGCCGGCGCTGAGGAACACCGCGAGTTTTCCGTTGGCCCCGGTGACGACCTTGCCGTTCCCGGCCGAACCGCCGCCGGGGTCAGCGGTCGTGCCGGTCGTGGGCGTCGACGCGCCCGCGGGGACCGTGGTGGTCGGGCCGGCGTCGTGCTTCGAGCCACCGCCCGAGCACGAGGCGACGAGCACGACGGCGAGGGCTGCCGTGATCGGTGATGTCCAGCGCGATGAGCGGCCCATGGCCCCACGTCCTCCCACCCGACGGCGTCGCCGGTCCTACCTCAGACGACCAGACCAAGCCGTCTGGTTCCCGGGATAGTCGCCAGCATGCCCCGGTAGCCGCCGTCTCGCCGGTCCGGCGGCGGGCTGCTGAACCGCACTACGAACGGAATGCTTCGCATCTTCTGGTCTTAAAAACAGAAAACATCGCATCCTGGTACCTTACGGACGGATTTCTTCGCGGCCCGGAGGACGTAGTGGCGTCATGACGATCGACGAACTGGTGTTCGCGAGCGAGCTGCCGTCGGCGACGATAGCCCGCAGGCTGTCGCGCGGCGGGCTGCGCCGACTGGCAACGGGGGTCTACACCACCGACACGACATCGCCACCAGACGCCGTGGTGCGTCGCCATGCCTTGGCGATCGCT
>JAYUAM010000842.1:0-7378 GCA_043741295.1 Acidimicrobiia bacterium | reverse complement strand
GAAGGCCGTGGTCGGCGACGCCATCCCCGTGCTCGGCAACGGCGACATCTGGGAGGCGTCCGACGCGCTCGCGATGATGGCCCAGACGGGGTGCGACGGCGTCGTCGTCGGTCGCGGCTGCCTCGGTCGGCCGTGGCTGTTCAGCGATCTCGCCGCCGTGTTCGCCGGCAAGGAGTGCCCGCCGCCGCCCCGGCTCGGCGAGGTGATCACGGTGATGCGCGAGCACGCCGTCGCGCTCGATGCTTGGGCCGATCCCGGCCGCGGCGTCGTCGAGTTCCGCAAGCACGCCAGCTGGTACGTCACCGGGTACCCGGTGGGCGGCGAGATGCGTCGGCGCCTGGCGATGGTGGCCACGCTCGACGAGCTGGACGATCTGCTCGCCCGGCTCGACCCGTCGGCCGAGGCGGTGGACGGCGCCAACCGCGTCACCCGCGGTCACGCCAACGGACCGATCAACGTCGCCCTGCCCGACGGCTACCTCGACAACCTCGACGACGACGCGCCGCCCGTGGGCGACAGCGACGCCGCCGCACTGTCTGGTGGCTGACGACCCGCACGTCGACGGGACGGTAGTTCGCGTCGTGCTCGCATCGGCATCGCCGCGGCGGCGCGAGCTGCTCGCCCAGCTCGGCGTGGCGTTCGACGTGCACCCGCCCGACATCGACGAGACGCCGCGCGCCGGCGAGACGCCGCCGGTGTACGTGGAACGCCTGGCACGCGAGAAGGCCAGGCAGGTTCAGGCCGATGTCGGGCCGGACCGGGTGGTGCTCGCCGCGGACACCACCGTCGCCCTCGACGGGGTCATCCTCGGCAAGCCGACGGATGCGGCCGACGCGGCGCGGATGTTGCGGTTGCTCTCGGGCGGCACCCACACGGTGCACACCGGCGTGGCCGTCGTCCGGAGTGAGCATGTCGAGTCGATCGTCGTCTCGACCGACGTCGTGTTCGACCTGCTCGCCGACCACGACATCGCCTTCTACGTGGCCACGGGCGAGCCGCTCGACAAGGCTGGCGCCTACGCCATCCAAGGTCTCGGCGGCGTGTACGTGCGCGAAGTCCACGGCAGCGTGAGCAACGTCGTCGGCCTGCCGCTGGCCGAGACGCGGCGCCTGCTCGCCGCCGTCACCGCCCGCCCGCGCTGACGCCGTGCCGCAGCGGAGGTCGCCCAGACCGACCCCACGCCGGCCTGGGGGATCACCCCGATGGTGCCGGAGCGGCGGTGAGCGGACGATGACGACATGTCCTCGACCGTCACCCACCTCGCCCACGGGCTCGCCGGCCTTGCCCTTGATCTCGCTGGCCGCCCGGCCGCTTGGCTCTTCGTCTTCACGATCGCCATGGTCATCGGCGAGACAGTCGTCCGCCGGCGCCACGGCCGCCGCGCCGATCGGGCCGAGACGGCGACCTCGCTCAAGCTCGGCCTGCTCTACTTCCTGGTGAAGGAGCTGGCCGGCCAGGCGCTGTTCCTGGGCGTCGCCGTGGCCGTGTACGACCGCTGGCGGCTGTTCACCCTGCCGGTGCACAGCGCGGTGGCGTGGATCGGCGTGTACCTGGTCGGCGACCTCCTGTACTACTTCGTGCACCGCAGCGAGCACCGGTGGCGGATCCTGTGGGCGTCGCATCTCGTGCACCACACGTCGACGGACTTCTCGTTCACCACTGCGGTGCGCAACCCCTGGACCGAGATCTTCTACAAGCCGTTCGTCGGCCTGCTCGCCCCGCTCCTCGGCGTGAACCCTCTCGGGTACGCGCTGATCGGGACGATACGGCTGATGGGCGGTCTGCTGCAGCACACCTGCATGGTCGACCGCCTCGGCCCGCTCGACGCGGTGTTGATGACCCCGTCGAACCACCGGGTGCACCACGCCAGCAACCCCGAGTACCTCGACCGCAACTTCGGCGGCACGCTCGTGATCTGGGACCGCCTCTTCGGCACGTACGTCCGCGAGACGACGACCCCCGTGTTCGGCATCACCAAGCCCCTGCCGAGCAACCGGGCGAGCGTCGTCGCCGCCGGCGGCTACCCGGCCTTGTGGTCGGACCTGCGCTCGGCCGCCGGCTGGCGCACCCGTATGGCGATCGTCGCCGGCCGCCCGTCATGAGCGCCTGGTCGACACCCGAGGACGGGTGGCGATCGATGCGTCCCGCCTCCGACCGGGCGTTAGCACTCTCGGGTCTCGTTTGCTAACGGCCGTCGCTCCGCGTAGCATTAGCAGTCGCAAGCCGAGAGTGCTAACGCCAACGGAGGCCCCCGCACATGAACCTGAAGCCGCTGGATGACCGTATCGTCGTCAAGGCCAACGAAGCCGAGGAGCGCACCGCCTCCGGCCTCGTGATCCCCGACACCGCCAAGGAGAAGCCCCAGCAGGGCAGCGTCCTGGCCGTCGGCCCGGGCCGTCGCTCCGAGCAGTCGGGTGAGCTGATCCCGCTCGACGTCAAGGTCGGCGACACCGTCGTCTACTCGAAGTACGGCGGGACCGAGATCACCGTCGAAGGCGAAGACCTCCTCATCCTGACGAGCCGCGACGTCCTCGCGATCGTCGCGAAGTGAGGTCGTAGCCCATGGCGAAGATGCTCAAGTTTGACGAGGATGCTCGTCGCTCCCTGGAAGCCGGCGTGAACAAGCTGGCCAATGCCGTGAAGGTCACGCTCGGACCGCGTGGTCGCAACGTCGTGCTCGAGAAGAAGTACGGCGCCCCGACGATCACCAACGACGGTGTGTCGATCGCCAAGGAAGTCGAGCTCGAGGACCCGTTCGAGAACATGGGCGCCAAGCTCGTGTACGAGGTCGCGAACAAGACGAACGACATCGCCGGTGACGGTACGACCACGGCCACCGTGCTGGCCCAGGCGCTCGTGCACCACGGCCTGCGTTCGGTTGCCGCCGGCGCCAGCCCGCTCGGCCTGAAGAAGGGCATGGAGGCGGCCGTGGCCGCCGCCGTTGAGTCGATCAAGGCGCAGTCCAAGACCGTCGACGACAAGTCGGAGATCGCCCAGGTGGCCACCATCTCGGCCGCCGACTCGTCGATCGGTGCGGTCATCGCCGACGCCATCGACCGCGTCGGCAAGGACGGCGTGGTCACGGTCGAGGAGTCGAACACGTTCGGCACCGAGCTCGATTTCGTCGAAGGCATGCAGTTCGACAAGGGCTACCTGTCGCCGTACTTCGTCACCGATCCCGACCGGCAGGAAGCGGTCCTCACCGACCCCTACATCCTGCTGCACGCCTCGAAGATCTCCCAGGTCCAGTCGGTGCTGCCGCTGCTGGAGAAGGTCATGGCCACGGGTCGTCCGCTGCTGATCGTCGCCGAGGACATCGAGGGCGAGGCTCTGGCCACGCTCGTCGTGAACAAGATCCGCGGCACGTTCAACTCCGCTTCGGTGAAGGCTCCGGGCTTCGGCGATCGTCGCAAGGCGATGATGCAGGACATGGCCATCCTCACCGGCGGCCAGGTCATCAGCGAAGAGGTTGGCCTCAAGCTGGAGAACGTCACGCTCGACCTGCTCGGTCGGGCCGCCAAGGTGATCATCACCAAGGACGAGACCACGATCGTCGATGGTGCCGGCAACGAGGACGACGTCAAGGGCCGAATCGCCCAGCTGAAGACCGAGATCGACAACACCGATTCGGACTGGGACCGCGAGAAGCTCCAGGAGCGCCTCGCCAAGCTGGCCGGCGGCGTCGCCGTCATCAAGGTCGGCGCGGCCACCGAGGTCGAGCTCAAGGAGAAGAAGCACCGCATCGAGGACGCCATCTCGGCGACCCGCGCGGCGATCGAAGAAGGCATCGTGGCCGGTGGTGGCACGGCGCTCATCAGGGCCAAGACGGCCGTGCTCAGTGTCGTGAACGCCCTCACGGGCGACGAGCAGGCCGGCGCCCGCGCCGTGCTGCTCGCCCTCGACACGCCGGCCAAGTGCATCGCCGAAAACGCCGGTCACGAGGGTTCGGTCATCGTCCAGCGTGTGGAGGCCGAGGCCGGCACGATCGGCTTCAACGCCGCCACGGCGGAACTGACCGACCTCTTCAAGGACGGCGTCATCGACCCGGCCAAGGTCACGCGTTCGGCGCTGCAGAACGCCGCCTCGATCGCTGCCCTGCTCCTCACCACCGAGTGCCTCGTGGCCGACAAGCCCGAGAAGAAGTCGGCCATGGCCGGCGGCGGTGGCGGCATGGGTGGCATGGGTGGCATGGGTGGCATGATGTGACGCATCGATCGTCGTCCTGACGGTCGACGACTGTGCAAGCGATGTGCGAGAAGGGCCCGGGCCGTGCGCTCGGGCCCTTCTCGCGTCGCCGGCCCCACCCCATTCTCACTGTCAGCGGGCGACGGCCAGCGGGAAGTCGGAGATCGTGTAGCTGACCTCGTCGTCGACGGTTTGCCGAAGTGGGTCGACGGTCAGCGTCGTCGGGTGACCGTCGACCGCGTCGTAGCTGGCGCTGATCGTGCCGCCGCGTCGAATCGTGCGCTCGGCCGTCGCGAACATGCCGTCGATGGTGCGCGGGTAGCCGTCGGCGAGCGCGGGCGAGCCGTCGAGCGGCGTGGTCCCGGCGCCTGCACGGGTGGCCACGTTCACCGCCCAGTGGCCACCCGGGCACTCGCAGCCGATCCGGTAGTCGAACGAGTAGGCGCCCACGTCGGCCGCCTGCCAACGGGCACGGGCCGCGACGAGCTCGTCGAGCGTCCGTTGCTGGTCGGCGTCGAGCGCCGGCAGGGACTCGGGTTCGAGGTCGGCCATCGTGAACGAGTTTTCGTCGTCGGCGGCGTTCACGATCCAGTCGATGTCGACGCGGGTCGGGTAGCCGTAGGTCGGGTCGTAGGCCACCCGCACGTCGCCGGTCGCCTCGCTGAGCGCCTTGTCAACCGTGGCGAACAGGCCGGTGACGGTCGCATCGACGCCCCAGCTCTCGCTCGGGAATGGCCGTTCCCCAGCCGACGGGAGGAGGTTGGCCCCGCCGAACACGATCCGCTCGCCGACGATGTGTACCTGCCACGCCCCAACGGAGCCGCAGAAGCACGTCGAGCCGAACGTGACGGCGTAGCCGCCGAGGTGCGCGGCCGACCAGCGGGCACGCGCCGCGGCGAGCTCGGCCCGCGCAGACCCGCGCGGTGCAATCGCGACGCTTGTAGCGTCCGGCGTCCCCGGGTCGGGGCTCGTCGACGGCTCGCCGTTCGTCGGGCCGAGCCCGGTAGTCGTCGTGCTGGCCGGAGCCGTCCCGGACGTCGAAGCGGCCCCACAGCCGGCGAGCAGAGCGGCAGCCAACAGCGATGCGGCCAGGCGGCTTTGGTGGTGTGTCATGCCGGTTCGACGTGCTGGCGGCCACCGTCGGTTCCCGCCGAGTGACAGAGACCAACCAGACGTGGCTCGTGGTCGCCTACGCAAACGTGTACACCGTCGCCGAACCGGGTACCGCTCCCGGGTGATCGACGTCCGTACTCTCGCCCGCCCGCTCCTCGCCTCCTCGTTCATCGTCGGTGGCTACCGGGTGCTGCGCAACCCCCGGCCCCTGACGCCGCAGGCCGAGCAGCTCGGGGTGCCGATCGCCAACGCGGTCGGTCTGACCAACGATCCGCTCACGCTCGTGCGCATCAACGCCGGCGTGCAGCTCGGGGCAGGGCTGCTGCTGGCCCTCGGGCGCCTTCCCCGGGTGGCCTCGCTCGCCCTCGCCGGCACGCTCGTGCCGACCACGCTCGTCGGCCACCGGTTCTGGGACGAGCGGGACCCGGTGAAGCGGCGGACCGAGACCCAGCAGTTCCTGAAGAACGCCGGCCTGCTCGGTGGGCTGCTGCTGTGCAGCCTCGACACCGGTGGTCGCCCTTCGGTGTTCTGGCGTGGCCGGCGCGCCGCGTCGACGGCTGCGGACGCCATCGGGACGGCGGCTGGCACGATCGGCACGACGGCGAGCGACATCGGCGGTCGCATCGGTCACGTCGGGTCGTCGAGCCATTCGTTCGGTGACACCGCCGGCGCGGTGGCAAGCACGCTCGTGACCCGGGCCGGCGAATTGGCGGCCAAGGTGGCCGACGCCGCCGGCGCGTTCGGTGAGTCGGCCGCCGACGCCGTGAGCCACGCCGCCGCCAACCTGCCCTCCCCCGGCGAGCTCGCCTGCCGTCGCTGACCATTAGCAGGTCGCCGCTTCGCGCCCGGCCCGCAGGCGAAACGGCCGGAAACGTGCTGACATGGTGCGATGGCCGACAAGGGGACCAAGCTGCCGTTCTGGATCCATCAGGCCGTGGAGTATCTCGTCGGCCTGCTCGTGCTGTTCGAGGCCGCGCACACGGGCGGAACGGCCATCGCCCTCGTGGCCGGCGTGCTCGTGCTGCTCCTGGCGTCGGCCGGTGAAGGCCCGCTGTCGGCATTTCGCAAGGTGCCGCGGCACGTGCACCGCATCGGCGACATCGTCCTCGTCGTTGCGCTCGTGGCCGCCGCCGTGGTGTTCCACAGGCGCCTCGGCTCGAGCGGTGTGGGCCTGCTCGTGGTGGTGGTCGTCGTGGTCGCCGGCCTGACCTGGCGCACCGACTACCGGCCCCGCCAGGTGCGCCCGCCGCTGCGTGAGCGCCTGCCGAAGGTGAATGCCGAGCGGGTGGGTCGCGGCGCCGGCAAGGTCGTGGGCAACGCCGCCGTGGCTGGACGCAGCTGGTGGCGGGGCCGTAAGTCGTGAGGGCCGGCGGCGCGCAGCGCATCCCGCGCCCGCCGTCGTGGCGCGTGGGCGGCCCGGCGCCCTGGGCCGCAGCTGGCGCGGCCCGCGCGGGGTCCGGAGCCGACGTGCCGCTCGGTCTGCTTGTCGAGGCGATCGCCGCGCGCGGTGCGGGCGCTCCGCCCGACTACGCGCTCGCCGAACCGCGCCTGTCAGCCGTGCTCGTGGCTCTCTTCGACGGCGACCGCGGCGCCGAGGTGGTCCTCACGCGCCGGGCCGAGCACCTGAACAACCACAAGGGCGAGATCAGCTTCCCCGGCGGCCGCGCCGACCCCGGCGAATCACCGGTGGCCGCCGCGCTGCGCGAGGCGCACGAGGAGGTGCTCCTCGACCCGGCGACCGTTGAGGTGGTCGGGGAGCTCGATCACCTCGCCACGTGGGTCTCGGGGAGCCTCATCGTGCCAGTCGTCGGTCGTCTTGCTCGGCGCCCTGATCTGCGGGCCGGCACGGAGGAGGTCGACCGCATCTTCACGGTGCCCCTCGCCGATCTGCTGCGCGCCGACACCTACCACGAGGAGGTGTGGGACAACGACGCTCGATGGGGCGACGCGACGGTCGAACGCTCGCTCTACTTCTTCACCCTCGACGACGAGACGGTGTGGGGCGCCACCGCCCGCGTCCTCGTGCAGCTCCTCTCGATCGCCACGGGGGTGGCGCAGTGAGCGGCGATGCCGGGGCCAA
>JAYUAM010000841.1:0-1167 GCA_043741295.1 Acidimicrobiia bacterium | reverse complement strand
GTGCGGTCACGAGCGAGGCCGACTTCGCCGGCGCGCGCGACGGCACGCCGTACGTCGGCCCGACGGTGCTGGTCGACGTCGACCACTCGATGAGCGTGATGCGCGACGAGTCGTTCGGGCCCGTCGTTGGCATCATGAAGGTGTCGGGCGACGACGAAGCCGTCGCCCTGATGAACGACTCGCCCTACGGCCTGTCGGCGTGCGTGTGGTCGAACGACGTGGAGGCGGCGACTGCCCTCGGCGACCGCATCGAGACCGGCACGTGGTACCTGAACCGCTGCGACTACCTCGACCCCGAGCTGGCGTGGACCGGCGTGAAGGACACCGGCCACGGCGTCAGCCTGTCGCCTCTCGGCTTCGACGGCGTCACGCGGGTCAAGTCGTTCCACCTCAAGCTGCCGGGCTGACCACCTCGTCGCGGAGTGCGCAGGCCGCCACCAGTAGGCTCGACGGATGCGCCCGCTCGTCGCCCTCACCGCTCGCTACAGCGACACGGCGGACGGCTGGCGGGTGCCGGCCTTCGCCGTCGGCCGCCCCTATTGCGAGGCGGTCGTGCGCGCCGGCGGCGTGCCCGTGGTGCTCCCGCCGCTCGTCGACACGGTCGAGGCGTTGCACGAGTCGCTCGCCCGGTTCGACGCCGTCGTCCTGCCCGGTGGACCGGACATCGACCCCGACCGCTACGGCGCCGACGAGCACCACGAGACGCTGTACGGCGTGCGGCACGAGCACGACGAGTGGGAGCTGGCGGTCACCCGCACCGCCATCGAGCTCGACCTGCCGATGCTCGCCATCTGTCGCGGCTTTCAGGTGCTGAACGTCGCGCGGGGCGGCTCGCTCCACCAGCACATCACCGACGACGAGACGACCGTGAAGCACCGCTTCGAGCTGCACGGCGTCCACCTCGACCCGGCGTCGCGCGCGGCAAGCGCGATGGGAACGAACACCCCGGTGGGGCACTCGGTGCACCACCAGGCGATCGACCGCCTGGGCGACGGCCTCGTCGTCACCGCCCACGCCGACGACGGCACGGTCGAGGCCGCCGAGCTCGACGGTGCCCGATGGGTGGTGGGCGTCCAGTGGCACCCCGAGGACACCGCCGACTCCGACCCCCACCAGCAGGGCCTGTTCGACGAACTCGTGCGCCAAGCCATCGCCCACCGCGCCTGA
>JAYUAM010000840.1:0-1168 GCA_043741295.1 Acidimicrobiia bacterium | reverse complement strand
CCCATCCGGGCACGTCGGATCGGAAACGCGTGCCGAGCTCCGTCGAACTCGGGTCACCGTCATCGACTTTCTGCGGCACCGTGGAGGCCGGCCAGATGCTGCAGGGACACAAGGTTGGCGGCGGCGGCGACGCGGCGACCGTGAACGACCATGTGAAGTTCGCCGCCAGGGCGTTGCCCGCCGCATCCTTCACGCGTGGATCGGTGGCGCCGCCCCTGACCAGCACGGTGTAGGCGGTGGCGAGTGCCAGCGCCGCGTTCGGCTTCAACGTCGCGATGCGGCTCGTCGAGTCGTAGGTGACCGCTGCCGCCACCAGATTGCTGGCGGGGTCGCGCAGCTCGAAGGTGCCGAGCGTCGACGTGCCGCTTTCCGTCCCGGCCGTGCCGGATGAAATGCTGGCGGGGCTCATCGCTTCGCTGAACGTCACCGTGATCGACGCTGCCGGATCGACGCCATTCGCGCCGGCCGTCGGAAATACCGACGTCACGGTCGGCGGCGTCGTGTCGACCGGAGGGACGGAGTTGAACACCACGTCGACCCAGTCGAACTCGGACGCGAATGTCTGGTTCGGAAAGATCGTCCCGGCCGCGTACGCGTAGACGCCGTTCGCCCCGTCGACGCCGTCCTGAAGCGCCGACAACGGCGCATTGTTGACGCCGGCCGTCGCGAAGTAGGTGCCGTTGCTCGAGTAGTGTCCGGACGGCGCGTGATACGACGCGACGTACGTCGTATTCGGGGCAATCGCGATCGCCGAAGCGAAGTTCGCCTGCTGCCATCCTGTCGCCGTCTCGCCGGTGAACGTGACGCTTCCGAGCAGGGTGCCGCTGTTGGTCCACAGCGATCCGACGTGGGTGCCGCCGTTCAGTGTCGTGCCCTTGTAGAACCGGATGCCGGTGATGTAGCCCGCCGTGTCGGATCGGAACCTGACGCCCAGCTCCGTCGATCCCGGATCGCCGTCGTCGGCCTTGGCCGGTGTTGCCGTGGCATTCCAGATCGTGCACGGGCAGGTGCGGCCGGCGGTCACCGTGACCGTCACGCCGGCCGACGGAGCGCCGATGTTGCCGCTGTCGTCGAAGGCGCGGCTCTTCAGGATCACCGAGCCCGATCCGCCCACAGTCCATTGGAACGACCAACTCGTGGTGCCGGTGGCGGACTTCCAGGTGCTCCC
>JAYUAM010000839.1:0-1170 GCA_043741295.1 Acidimicrobiia bacterium | reverse complement strand
GACGGGCCAGCGCAGCGGGCGCGGCGCCGAGGGCGCGGGCGTCGCCGGGGTCGAGATCGGTGGCGAGTTCGTCGAGCAGTTCGGAATCGTCGCGCAGCAAGGCGGCCTGACGGGCGAGCAGCGCGGCGACATCGCGCTCGGCGAGGTCGTCGAGCAACGGGAGCAGCTCGTGGCGTACGCGGTTGCGGCGGTGCACGGGCGAGTCGTTCGTCGGATCGTCGATCGGGTGAAGCCCGAGCGCCGTCACCAAGGCCACGGTCTCGGCACGGCGGAGGCCGAGGATCGGGTGGCGGGCCGGCGCGATGCCCGCGAGGCCCGCGAGCCCCGAGCCGCGCAGCATGGCGAGGAGCACCGTCTCGGCCTGATCGTCGGCCGTGTGACCGAGCAGGGCATCCGTTCCGAGCGCTCGGTGACGAGCGGTCCGGGCCCGGGCTTCGAGGTTCGGGCCGGGCATCACGATGGCGGTGCGCGCCTCGAAGCACGCGCCCACGAGCGCGGCGAGGCGCTCGACGACGTTCGCCTCCTCGGCCGAGCCTTCCCGCAGACCGTGGTCCACATGCACGGCCGTCGCCTCGCAACCGGCGAGCACGGCGAGCACGACGAGCGCCGATGAGTCGGCGCCGCCGGACACGCCGCAGACCACTGACGTGCCCGCCACCGGGAACGTGCACCGCCCGAGGAGCTGGACGGCGAGTGCCACGGCATCGGGGCCCGTCCGATCGAGCCATTCGGGCATGACGGGCCGCACCCGATGGGCGGCGTCGGTCCGTCCCGGTTCGCTCGTCACGCGACCCGGTCGCCGGCCCCCATGCGGGCGACCCAACGCTCCGGCGCCTTGATCTCCTCCAGCGTCGGCAGGTTGACCGGGTCCTCCCAGAACCGGGCGACGAGGGCCGGATCCACCGCCTCGACCGCGGCGAGAAAGCTCTCGCCCTGCGCGTACTGGTTGAGCTTTGCCTCTATGCCGGTGAGCTTGAGCACCACTTTGGCGATCGGCGACTGGTTCTGGCGGCGCTCGCGCAAGATCCGCCCGAACCGTTCGGCGCTCGGCACGTGCCCTTCGGCGGCCCGGTCCATCGTCACGTCGCCGTGACCCTCGAGCAGCGTCATCATCCCAGCGATGCGATCGAGCACCTCGCGCTGGCGGGGCGTGGCGAGCACGCCGGCCAG
>JAYUAM010000838.1:0-1171 GCA_043741295.1 Acidimicrobiia bacterium | reverse complement strand
GGCGCCAGCGCAGGATCGTCATGCCGTCGGTGTCCTCGTCCTGCGGCAGCACGCGGGCGCCGCGGCCGACGGGGCGCCACGGGGCGCCGGGGGCGTCGAGCGCCGGCCACGAACCGTCGTCGAGGTCGATGGACTCTGCAGCCGTGACCGTGCACACGCTGTAGACGAGCGTCCCGCCCGGCCGCACCAGTTCCCTGGCCGCGGCCAGAAGCCGCCCCTGCACGCCGGCGAGCTCCTGGATGTCGCTCGGCTGGATGCGCCAGCGGGCGTCGGGCCGGCGACGAAGCGCGCCGAGGCCAGAGCACGGAGCGTCGAGAAGCACCCGGTCGGCCGAGCCGGGACGCAGCGGTGTCGCCAGACCGTCGGCGATCACGACCGCCACCTCGTCGCGCAGGCCGAGGCGACGCACGTTGTCGGCCACCAGCTGCGACCGGTGCGGGCGCACGTCGGCGGCGACGACCAGGATGCCGGGGCCCGCCATCGCCGTGCTCTTGCCGCCGGGCGCCGCGCACAGGTCGACGATCACGTCGCCGACCTGGGCGTCCACGAGCTCGGCGACCCACTGCGACGAGCGGTCCTGCACGTAGCCGTCGTCGCGCATCGTGACGGGAGGCGCGTCGTTCATGCGCGTCAGGGCCGCCAGCGCGTCGACCCGTCCCAGTTCGGCGACGAAACGCTCGACGAGCCAGTCGGGGTAGCTCAGGCGCGTGGCGTCGTCGGACCACACCGGTTCGCCACCCGTGGCGACCTTGCGCAGCACCGCGTTCACGACGCCACGCAGGCGCTGGGGCGCCAGGCCCACGGTCTCGCTCACAGCGGCGTGCGGCGGGATGCCGGTGTAGCCGATCTGGTAGGTGCCGAGGCGCAGGAGCGTGCGTAGCTCCGGCGGCGGCTCGCGCACGAGGTAGCGGTCGGTCGCCAGGTCGAGGGCGCGCCGCATGCGCGTCGTGCCGTAGACCAGCTCGGTCACCAGAGCGCGGTCGCGCGGGTCCGACAGGGCACCGACCAGGTTGGGCACGACGAGGTTGGCGTAGGCGCCTTCCTGCTCGATGCGGGTCAAGGCGTCGAGAGCGACCTGCCGCGCCGTGAGCACCGCGCCCCAACGCGCCCGATCGCTCGAATCGCGGCCCGGCTCGCGATCGCCGGCGCCCGGGTTCTGACCTCGATCGCC
>JAYUAM010000837.1:0-1171 GCA_043741295.1 Acidimicrobiia bacterium | reverse complement strand
ATCCGGTGACTTGGCCTTGGTCGGGTTGGAGGGATTCGAACCCTCGGCCTCCACGTCCCGAACGTGGCGCGCTAACCAAGCTGCGCTACAACCCGTTGCTTTGCGGCGGTGATTCTACCCAGCCACGCTGGCGGCACCAGCCGGAGTTTCCGTGCCCTCGGTGTAGGTGCCCCCGGCGAGCAGGGCCTTGCTCGCCCGCCGGAGCCGCAGGCTGTCGAGCGGCTTGACGATCCAGCCGTCGGCACCCGAGCGCCGGGCGAGGTGCAGGTCGGCCCGGCGGTCGAGCAACACGAGAACCGGCACGTGCGGCAGGCGACCGCCGCTGTGCTCCAGACGCATGTGCATCGTGACGGCCATGGCGCCCATGTTCCCCATCTGCAGGTCGAGCACGGCGAGGTCGGGCGTGCGGTCGAGGATCGCCGGGCCGACGTCCTTGCCCGAGCGGCAGAGCGTGAAGCTGTTGCCGTCGCCGGCCAGCGCGCTGGTCACCTCGTCGAGGACCCAGTCGGCGTCGGTAGCGATGAGGATGTGGGGCACGGCCGGTCACGATAGCGGCCGGCCGCCTCGCATCGAGCGTCCAGGCTGCGGCCGGCGGCCGGCGGCCCGGCGTCGGGCATCCGGCGTCAGGCTGCGGCGCGCCGGGTAGGCGTCAGGCGTCGAGCGTGTCGGCGATGGCGGCCAGCGCAGCGAGGTCGTGCACGTCGGTCGGGCGCAGGGCCACGGTGACGATCGGCGCGGGCGTCACCTTGGCGGCGAGCGAGGCGATCTGCGCCGCCTCGGCCTCGGCCACCTGGCGTTGCTCGGCCAGGGTCGTCCACCAGGCGGCCAGATCATTGCGTCCCGCGCCCGACGCGGCCACGGACTTGGCCGCGGCATCAGCCGAGCCCCCAGCGCCGAACACCGGGTGCGTGCGGTTCACGACCAGTGCGCCGACCGACAACGACAGCTCGCCGAGGCGGTCGGCGAACCAGCCGGCCTCGGCCACGGCGTCAGCGCGCGGTGCAGCGACGAGCACGTAGCTCGTCGACGGATCGCGCAGCTGGGCGGCGACCGCCGTGGACCGGTGGCGGAAGCCCGCCTCCATGCCGTCGAAGTTCTGGAAGAACGCCATCGCATCGGCCACGACCTCGGCCCCGACCACCTTGGCGATCGGCCGGAGGACCACCTGGCT
>JAYUAM010000836.1:0-1171 GCA_043741295.1 Acidimicrobiia bacterium | reverse complement strand
GCCCGCCGGCTCGGGTGCCAGGCGTGTCGACCCAGCCGGGGGCGACGGCGTTCACACTGATGCCGTCGCCGGCGAGTTCGACCGCCAGCGATCGCGTGATCGAGACGATGGCCGCCTTCGACGCGCTGTAGACGAGCTGCCCCGGCGACACGGCGAACGCGTCGACCGATGCGAAGTTCACCACCGCTCCCCCACCGGCGGCCCGCAGGTGCGGCACGCAGGCGGCGGTGACGTTGAGCGTCCCGAGCACGTTGACGTCGAAGATGCGTCGGTAGAGCTCGTCGGTGTAGTCGAACAACGTGCTGGTCGGGTAGATGCCGGCCGCGTTCACCACGGCGCGCACCCGATCATCGCCATCGCCGGCTGCCGCGCCGACCGCTCCGTCGAGCGCGGCCGCGAGCGCGGACCGGTCGACGATGTCGACGACGAGCGGCGTGATCGAACGGCCGGACGCGCCGGACGCGTCCGCCGCACCGGCCACCGCATCGAGCGCCGCGCCGTCACGGTCGACGGCTACGACGCGCCAGCCCTCGGCAACGAACCGCTCCGCACACGCCCGGCCCATGCCACTACCGGCTCCGGTGACGACGGCGATAGACACTGGCGTGACGGCTCGCATCGGGGCTGTCTAGCGCGCCAGGAACCCGCCGTCGATCACCAGCTCGGCGCCGGTGATGAACGAGGCGTCGTCGCTCGCCAGGAAGGCGACCGTGCCCGAGATCTCGCTGACGTGGGCGCGGCGCCGCAGCGGGGTCAGCGGCACGACGCCGCCCTCGGGCTCGAGCTCGTTCATCGGTGTGCTCACGCCGCCGGGGCATATCACGTTGACGCGGATGCCGTCGGCGGCCAGCTCGAGCGCCGCGGTCTTGGTGAGCGCGACGATGCCGCCCTTGCTCGCGCAGTACGCGCCATAGCCCTCGGCGCCGACGACCCCGAAGATCGACGCGACGTTGATGATCGATCCACCGCCGGTCTCGCGCAGCAACGGAACCGCGGCCCGGATGCCGAGGAACGTACCGGTGAGGTTGACGGTGAGCGTGGCGTTCCAGTCGTCGAGCGTCTCGTCGGTCAGGGCGTTCACGTGGATGATGCCGGCGTTGTTGACGAGCACGTCGAGCCGGCCGTACAGCTGGCGGGCGGCGAGCACGGCGGACGCCCAGTCGTCGGGCGC
>JAYUAM010000835.1:0-39150 GCA_043741295.1 Acidimicrobiia bacterium | reverse complement strand
AGGGCGTAGCCGCGGGCGACGAGCCGCGCCTCCACGGTGCCCGGCGCGGCATCGAACCCCGTGTGCAGGATGGCGGTGTTCGCCTTGCTCACCCCGCTCGCCACGTCGCGGCCCGCCTCGATAAGCGCGACGCGCAGGTCGTGCCGCGCGAGAAGCCGGGCCGTCGCCGTGCCGACGACGCCGGCACCGATCACCGCGACGTCGACATCGAGGTCGACCGCGCCGTCGACCGCGCCGTCGACCTCGATGCCGACCCCGTGCGCGGCGTCGGTCATCGCGGGATCGTGGCGTCGGCGGCGGCACGCCACGACGCGAGTCGCTCCGCGGCGTCATCGGCGCCTATCGCCGGCTCGACGACCATCGACGCCGTCCGCCCGCCGACGGCCTCGGCCGCGGTGGCCGCCAACCCCACGCCGAGCCGGGCGAAGGCGGCGACCCCCATCGCCGTGGCATCGGGCGACGGGTAGACCTCGACGGGAACCTGCATCAGGTCCGCCTGCACCTGCAGCAGCGTGCGCGAGCGGGTGAGCCCGCCGTCGACGCGCAGGCGCGTGAGCGGCCGCCCGAGGTCGTCGCCGGCGGCCCGAGCGAGGCAGGCGACGTTGGCGGCGATGCCCTCGATCACGGCTCGCACCACGTGGGCCCGCTCGGTGCCGAGTGACAACCCGGTCAGCGCGCCCCGCGCGCTGGGCGACCAGAACGGCGCGCCGAGACCGGCGAGCGCCGGGACGAAGTGGACCCCGCCGCCGTCGGGTACCGAGCCGCCGAGCGCGTCGAGATCGCCCGGCTCGGTGATCACGCCGATCGACAGCAGCCACTTCACCACCGAGCCGACGGTGAACACCTGCCCGTCGAGGCACCACGTCGGCGCACCACCGAGCCGCCAGGCCACGCACCCGACGAGCCCGTGCGTCGAGCGCGTCGGTGCCGCCGTCGTGGCGAGCAGGAACGCGCCCGTGCCGTAGGTGCACTTCGCGTCTCCCGGGCCGAGGCAGGCCTGGGCGAACAGCGCAGCCTGCTGGTCGACGCACAGGCCGGCCACGGGGACGGCGCGTGACCCGCCGCTTCTGCCGGTCGCTCCGGCGAACGCCGTCGTCTCGCCGACCACTCCGGCGTTGTCGACGACGGTCGGCAGGTCGTCTGGCTCGATCTCGAACAACGCGCACGCCTCGTCGCTCCAGCCGACCTGGTCGAGGTCGAGCACAAGACTGCGCGAGGCGGTGGCCGCGTCGGTGACGAACGCACTGCACAGCCGGTGGACGAGCCACGTGTCGGTCGTGGTGATCGTCGGGCCGGGCCCCACCTGGCGGCGCAGCCACGTGATCTTCGGGGCGACGAAGTACGGATCGAGCGTGAGACCCGTGAGCTGAGCGAGCCGCTCGGCGTGCGGGCGGAGCTCGTCACACACCACGGCCGCCCGCCCGTCCTGCCACACGATCGCCGGGCCGATCGGCTCGCCGGTACGCCGGTCCCAGGCGACGATCGTCTCGCCCTGGTTGGCGAGCCCGACGGCGTCGAGCGCGGGATGCCCCGCCGACGCGCACGCATCGCGCCCGGCCCGCAACACCGACTGCCACAGCGCCTCCGGGTCGACCTCGACGGCGTCGCCCGGGCCGTTGCGCACCTCGACATCGGCCGACGCCGAGGCGAGCACGCGGCCTTCGTCGTCGACCACCGATGCCTTGGTGGCCGACGTCCCCTGGTCGATCGCGAGCACGGCCATGACGGCCGACGCTACCGAGTCGCCGCTGCGGATGCGGTCGCCGCGGTCGACGCGGTCACCGGCGACGCGGCGATCGGCCGACCGAGCAGGCGCCGGTCAGCCGACGGGCAGCCACACCAGGGCGAGCTGGGCAACGCTCACGTCGGTCTTCTCCAGCGTGACCGACATCGGCTGCACGTTGGCCGCCTTGGCCTCCCACGCCGTCTGGATCGCCGTCACCTCCTGCGTCAGCTCGGCTTCGGTGGCGTCGAGATCCTGCTGCAGCTGCGCGGACTTGTTCTCGACCGCGTCGACCCGGTCGGAGGCCGCCGCCGAACGGCCGCGGCGGTTGATCACGCCGCCGAGCGATCCGGCCGTCTTGGCGATGACCTTCGCGCTCGACCGACCGCCGAGGAACCCACCGAGGATCGAACCGGCGACCGACGCCAGCTCGGAGAGATGGCTCGAGCGGCGCTGGTCCTTCAGGAGCGCAGCCTTGTCCTCGGCGGCGCCGAGCTGGTCCTGCAGGCGCTTGGCCTTGTCTTCGTACTTGCCGCGCAGCGTCGCCGCCTCGTCGTTGGCCTTGGCATCGGCCGCCTCGGTGCAACGCTTGACGAAGTCGTCCTGGCTCTCGCCGACTCGCGAGAACAGCTTCAGGTCCTTGTTGGCGAACACCTCCATCGTCTGGTTGCGCACGAGGTTGTCGATGATCGACCGCTGCAGGTCCGTCCAGAAGCGACGGTCCTTGATCGGTGCCTTCGGGAGCACGAACACCGTGCCGTCGGGCTTGGCGTCGCGCAGATCGCGGTCGTCGTAGTCGACGGCCACTGCGGTCGCCGCGTCGGGCTGCTCGACGAGCGGGAAGAGCACGGCCTCCCACTCTTGGTCGGCCACCAGGTCGGCCGCCGTGTCGTCGTAGCGCAGCTTCACGCGGGCCACCGCCGCCGCCTCGTAACGGGTGCCGCTGGTGGCCGCACCAACGGTCGTCAGCCACGGTGCGGCCGGGTCAGCCCAACGCACCGGCGTGCCGTCGGCGACGTCGGGGGCGACGGGTGTCTCGTCGTCACGCAGGTTCGCCATCGACGAGGACGGCGACGTCGACGAAGCCGCGCTGCCGGCGGCCGAGCTCGACGAGCCGCCGCCCGTGGCGGCGATGGCGGCCGACATCGTGGCGTCGATCCCGCTCGACGCGCCCTTCTCCCTGCCGGCCATCAGCGAGGTGATCTGGGCGCGGTCGAGGGGCCCGCGCAGGTAGCTCATCGCCCAGCGCGAGGTGATCGTCTCGGGCTTGTCCTTGCCGGCGCGGCGCAGCACGAACTCGCGCTTGGCGAGGCCCGAGATGGTGTCACCGACGGCCTTGATGTCAACGTTGCCTGCGGCGGCGGTCATGCCGTCGAGCAGGCGGCTCTTGTCCTGTTCGGTCTGCAGGCGGCCGACCATCCAGGTGCCGGCGTTGGTGATCGCCTTGTAGTCGATGTCGACCGGGTTCTGCGTGGCGAGCACGACGCCGACACCGAACGCGCGGGCCTGCTTCATCAGCGTCATGATCGGCTTCTTCGTCGGCGGTACGGCGGTGGGCGGCAGGTAGCCGGCGACCTCGTCCATGTAGAGCAGCGCCCGCAGGTCGGTGGTACCCGACTGCCGACGCATCCACGTGACGAGCTTCGAGAGGATCAGGCTGAGCGCGAACTGGCGCTCGTCGTCGGAAAGGTGGGCGATCGTGATGATCGCCGCGCCGACCTTCCCGTTCGGGCGGAGCATCTGGTCGAGATCGACAGGAACACCCTGCGACCAGGCGTCGAACGACGACGAGGCGAGCAGGCCGTTGAGCTTCATCGCCAGTTCCATCCGGTCCTTGGCCGGGTAGAACGTGTCGAGGTCGAACACGCCGAGCTTGCGGATCGGCGGGCTCGGGATCATGCCGACGAGCGTCGGCAGGTCGAGATCTTTGCCCTGCTGCCAGCTCTGGTCGATGAGGTTCGACAGCAGGATGTGCTCGCGTGACGACAGTGGGTCGGCCGAGATGCCGACCAGGCCGAGCAGACCGGAGACGAAGCCCTCGATCTCGTCGCCGACGATCTCGTGGTCGCTCTGGCCGGTCGGTGCCTTGAGCGAGCCGACGAGGTTCAGCGGCACGCCCATGGTGGAGCCCGGCGTGTAGACCGTGAATTCGACCGTGTCACGCAGCTTGCCGATGTCCGTGCCCGCCAGCCCCCAGCTTCCGAGCCCGTCCGACCAGGTCTTGGCCTGGGCGGCGGCGAAGTCGTCCATCGACTGTCCCGCCTTCGTCGCATCCGAGTCGTTGACCCACGGGCGGAAGTCGCCGGGTGCCAAGTTCGGGAAGGTGAGGCAGAGGTTCGTGAGATCGCCCTTCGGGTCGATCAGCAGACACGGGATGCCGGCGCGCAGCACCTCCTCCACGAGCACCACGCCGAGCCCGGTCTTGCCCGATCCGGTCATGCCGACGATGACGCCGTGCGTCGTGAAGTCGGCCGTCGCCAACGTCACTTTCGTGCCGTTGCGCTTGTGGGCCGCGGGATCTATGTCCTCGCCGAGGAAGAGCTCTGCCATGGCGCAAGAGACTACGCACGCCAGGCGAGCGTGCGCGTACCTCCCGGATTCTCACCTCGTTCTCAGGTAGTCGCGGGTCGCGGATCGTGGGCCGCCTAGCGTGGGCGTGATGGGGTTCACCGGCTTTCCACCCGAGGCGATCGAGTTTTACCGTCGACTGGAAGCGGACAACACGCGCGAGTTCTGGCTCGCCAACAAGGCGACGTACGAGCAGTGCGTGAAGGCGCCGCTGCTCGCGTTCTGCGACGCGCTACCCGACGACCTGCGCCCGTTCCGCATCTTCCGACCGAACCGCGATGTGCGCTTCGCTAAGGACAAGAGCCCGTACAAGACGAACATCGGCGCCTACTGCGAGCACGAGGGTGGCGGCGGGTACTACGTGCAGCTGGCGGCCGACGGGTTGCTCGCCGGCTGCGGCTACTACCAGATGGCGAGCGACCAGCTGGAACGCTTCCGGGTCGCCGTCGATGATGAACGGACGGGCGCGCCGCTCGCCGCGCTGGTCGCCGGGCTCGAACGCAAGGGCTACGAAGCCGGCGCGATCGACGCGCTGAAGACCGCGCCGCGCGGCTACGCCAAGGACCATGCCCGCATCGTCCTGCTCCGTCGCAAGGGCCTGATCATCGGGCGCTCGTGGGAGCCGGCCGCCTGGATGCACACGAAGGCGGCGGCCAAGCGGATCACCGACGTGTGGGCTGACGCCGCGCCCGTGTGCGCCTGGCTCGACCGCCACGTGGGCCCGAGCCAGCTCCCACCCGACGACGCCCTCTGGGCCCGCTGACGTACCGGTCCGGTCCAGCGCGGTCCAGCGTGGCCCGATCCCGAGGCCCCCGTCCCGGCCCCGACCGTCCAGCTCGTTCCCGTTCGGCCCGCCGGTCCCGAACGTTGACGGGATAGGTGCGGTGGCGGCTGACAGCCGGTCAACGTTCGACCCCGGCGCGGCGGGAGGCGCGGCCGTAGAGCGCAACGACCTCGGCGACCGTCGGTCCCGAACGTTGACGGGATAGGTGCGGTGGCGGCGGACAGTCGGTCAAGGTTCGACCCCGGCGCGGCGGGAGGCGCGGCGGTAGAGCGCAACGACCTCGGCGATCGTCGGGTCGAAGCGGTGCCGGAGGTCGTCGTCCGACACGCGGATGGTGTCGTAGCCGGCGAGCTTGACGAGGCGGTCCCGGCGCTTGTCGAGCGCGGCCTGGTCGCCGCTGCGCCATGCCCGGTGGTCGACCTCGATGACGAGGCGCACGTCGGGGAAGGCCAGATCCCCGTGCACCGTGATCCCCGGCAGGATCGTCACCGGAAACTGGCGGACAGGCGCCGGAAGGCCGCTGCGGACGAGGGCACGGGCGAGGCGCACTTCGAGATGCGAGTCGTGTGCTGCCGCACCGGGCGTGCGCCCGTCGAGCACCGAGCGCAGGCGCGTAGAGCCGGGCCAGCCGCGACCCATGAGCGCGTCGGCCGTGCGCCGCAACGTGCGGTACTGGATGTGGAACTGGTCGAGCACCTGCTCGATGACGGACGCCAGGTCGTCCTCGTCGAGCACGGCGGCGAGATCGCAGACCGTGCGCACCGCGCTGGTGAGCACGATCCCGTCGTGGCGGTGGACGAGATCCTTACGCGGCAGCGTGACCGAACGGCGCACGGTCACACCGGCCAGCTCCGGATGGTGGCGGGACGGGACGACCACGTGCACGTCGGTGCCCGCACAGCGCCGGAGTCCCCACATGCGAGCGGCGGTCTGAAGCGACACCGCTGCCGTCGGAGCGGCGAGGCAGGCGGCGAGGGCGCGCGTCAACTCGCCGTCCTCCGGCCACGTCGCCGATCGGTAGACGGCGCGATGCACGGCGACCAACTGCCCATCGGCCACCAGATGGTCGATCTTTGCTGGCGACAGCCCGAGCGTCCGCAAGGTCCTACGATCGGCGACCCCGTGATGGGTCGCGAACCAGTTCATCGCCGCGAGCGGCAGCGCCATGACATCTCCCGAAGGGTCGAACCGACCGGGGAAGTCGTTGCGAACGATACCGGCGTCCACGGAAGATCGAACGTCGACCGCGTACGTGCGAAGGTGGCGCTTACGGCGTCAACGTTCGAGCCGGGGTGCTCGGTATGTCGGGGGGCCTGGGGGCCGAGGGCCGGGGCGGGGCCGGGGTGCTCGGTATGCCGGGGCCCGGGGGTGTTCGGTAGCCCGGGGGTTTTCGGTAGCCCGGGGGTTTTCGGTAGGCCGGGGGTTTTCGGTAGGCCGGGGGGCCGGGGGGCCGGGGCGGGGCCGGCCCGGGCGCCGTCAGGCGCGGGTGATGCGGTAGGCGCAGCGTTGGTCGCCGGCGAGGAGGTGCGAGGTGCGCTCGATCGTGACGTCGGGGCCGAGGAGACCGCGGAACAGATCGAGCTCGGAACGGCACAGTCCGGCGCACGAGCGGGCGGCGTCGGCGATGGGGCAGTGGTGCTCGACCAGCAGCACCGCGCCGTCGGGCTGCGCCTCGGCCTCGGCGAGGTAGCCCTCGGCCGTGCGGCGGGCGGCCAGCGCTCGGACCCGTGCCAGCACGTCACGCCCGCGAGTTCGGCCGATCGAACCCTGGTAGTCGGCGAGCTGGGCGGCGGTGCGGGCATCGAGCACCGCATCGAGCGCTTCCGGACCGAGCGAGCGACGCACGGCATCGAGCAGGTCGACCGTGAGATCGCGATGGCGGTCGGGAAACACCGCGGCGGCGAGTGCGGTGAGGCGCCACGCGACGGGCGGCCGGCCGCGACCGGCCGGCACCGACGTGGCCCGTTCGACGAGGCCGCCCGTCTCCATCGCCTCGAGGTGCTGGCGGATCGCGGTGTCGGTGAGGCCGAACTCGGCGGCGAGCTCGGGTGCGGTCGCCGAGTCGGTGCGCTTCAGCCGACCGAGCAGGCGACGCTTTGCCTCGCTCAGGTCGGCCGAGGTGCTCGCACCGGCGGCGGCGCCGGACCCGGTCTTGGTGCCCGGCTGTTGCGTCGTCGCACCCATCCTCGGAGTGTACCTCGAATATCCGAACCCTGGTCTTGATGAAATGCCTTGACCGTGGTGTCGTCGGGGTGAAGTATCCGAAGCATGAGCTTGCGAAACGCCGACGCGAACGCGGACCCGACTTCGCCCGGCGCCTGGTCGGTGGCGGGAACCGTGGACGAGCTGCGATCGGCCGGCCGGCTGCTGACGAAGGTCGGCCGGCTTCCGGTCGTCGTGGTCGAGAACGAGGGGGCGCTCTACGCGATCGAGGACCGCTGCCCGCACCTCGGCTTCCCGCTCCACCAGGGCACCGTCGAGGCCGGGATGATCACCTGCCACTGGCACCACGCCCGGTTCGATCTGGCCAGCGGGTGCACGCTCGACCCGTGGGCCGACGACGCCGTCGGCTTCGAGGCGCAGGCGGTCGACGGCCAGGTGCAGGTGCGCTCGCGGACCGTGGGCCCGTCGGTCGAACGTCTCCGTGCCCGCCTGCGCGACGGGCTCGAGCACGGCATCACGTTGGTGATGGCGAAGGCGATCCTCGGGCTGCTCGATGCCGGCGTCGCACCGGCCGAGCTCGTGGCCGAGGCCGCCCGCTTCGGGCTCGTCAACCGCGCCGACGGGTGGTCGTCGGGCCTCACCACCCTCGTGGCCCTGGCCAACCTCGTGCCGCTCCTGGACGAGCCCGATCGGGCACTGGCACTCGTGCACGGCGTGGCCGAGGTGGCCCGTTCGACGGCCGGCCGCGCGCCGCGCTTCCCCGAACGTCCGCTCGACGAGGCGGGCGTGCGACCGGCGAGGCTCGCCGAGTGGTACCGCCGGTTCGTCGAGACGCGCACCGCCGACGCCGCCGAGCGGGCCCTCGCGACGCTCGTCGACGCCGATCGCAACGCGGCTGAGGCGACGATGTTCGCCGCCGTCACCGACCACGTCTTCGTCGATGAGGGTCACGCCCTCGACTTCACGAACAAGGCGGCCGAGATTGCCGCGCTCGTCGACACCGAGCTGGCCGGACTGGCGCTCACGTCGCTCGTCGCCCAGACCTGCGCCGGCGACCGGGCCGAGGAGTCGTCCGAGTGGCAGCACCCCGTCGATCTCGTGGCGATGCTGCGCGACGCGACGCCGAAGTTGCTCGCAGCCCATGCTGCCGCGCCGGGCGGATCGGGCACGCTCGATGCCGCTGCTCTCGCCGCCACCATCGTCGACGGCGAGCCCGAAGTCGTGCTTGCGGCGATCCTCGCAGCCGCCGAGACCGGGGCAACCGCCGAGGAGCTCGGCCGGGCCGTCGCCCACGCTGCTGCGCTCCGACTCGTGCGCTTCCCGACCCGCAACGACGTCGGCGACTGGAACACGGTGCACCACACCTTCACCAGCGCCCACGCGCTGCACCAGTCGCTCGCCCGTCAGCCGACACCCGAACTGCTCCGGGCCGTACCGCAGCTGGCGCTGCGCATCCACCTCGACCGTTTCCTGAACGTGCCCGCCGCCCGGCGTCCGACCGAGGGTGAGGCGACGTTCGACGAGCTGGCTGCGTGCTGGGACCGCCAGGGCGAGGTCGACCGCACCGGCGTGCTCACGTACCGCCTGGCCCGCCGACCCGGCGGCACGAGAGCGGTGATCGCCGCCGTCGGTCACGCGTTGCTGCAGGAGGACGCCGGGTTCCACGCCTACCAGATCGTCGAGGCCGGGGCGCGCCACGCACTCTCGTGGCCCGAGGGGTCCGAGGAAGCGGCGCTCACGCTCGCCGGTGTCGCCCGCTTCCTGGCCGCCCACACACCGACGCGACGCGAACGCGTGCAGATCGTGCGCACCGCCCAGCTCCTGCGACGTGGCGAACCGCTGTACACCGACGGCTGAGCGTCGCTCGTCCCGAGTGGCCTGGTCGCGCGGCGACCTCATGGGTGATTCGGTCGACGGCGCGCCCGGTGCTTGACTGGCGGGGTGACGTCGAACCGCCGCTTCCCGAGGCGCACCTTCCTAGGGGTCGCCGCCGCCGGTGCCCTCGCCGCCTGCGCGCCCAACACGAGCGGCGCCGCCCCGGCCACGACGGCAGGCGCCGACGCGTCCGGCTCGGCCGTACCCTCGTCGACCGGCGAGACGCTGGCGAGCGATGCGCCGGCCAGCGCCGCCCCGGCCGGTAGCACGGCCGCGACCGAGAGCACGGCGGCCGCCACGTTGCCGCCCACCGTCGCGCCGCCCGCCGCCGGAGGCCCGGCGGCGTTCGTCCCGAACGGCCCGCGCGACCGCCGGCAGGTGGCGCTCACGTTCCACTGCGCCGGTGAATCGGCCCTTGCCACCCGCCTGCTCGACGTGTTCAAGGAGCGCGGGGTCGCCGTCACCGTGTTCGCCGTCGGCACCTGGCTCGATCAGAACCCCGGGCTCGCCCAGCGCATGCTGGCCGACGGCCACGAGCTGGCGAACCACACCTGGTCGCACGGCGCGATGCGCACGATGGGCGCGGCGACGATGGCCGACGAGATCACGCGGTGCGCGAACGCGATCGAGCGCTACAACGGATCGATCGGGCGCTGGTTCCGCCCGTCGCAGATCGAGGTCCCGACCGATGCGATCCTCGCCGCGGCCGGCAAGGCCGGGTACGCCACGAGCGTCGGCTACGACGTCGACTCGCTCGACTTCCAGGACCCCAGCGCCGCGGCGGTGCGCGCCAACGTGGCCAAAGGCGTGCAGGGCGGCTCGATCGTGAGCCTGCACTTCGGCCACGCCAACACGCCGGCGGCGATGCCGAACGTGCTCGACGACCTGGCGAAGGCCGGCCTGCAACCCGTCACCGTCTCGACCCTGCTCTCGTAGCGCGGATCGCGCCTGTTGTCCCAGCGAGGAGCGTCAGCGCGCGCCCCGCCGACGTCAGCTCGCCGGCGAGACGAACTCGACGTCGATCTCGATGTCGATCTTCTTGCCGAGCGCGAACTTGTCGACGCCGAGCGGCATGTTGAAGTCGATGCCGAACTCCTCGCGCAGGATCTGGGTCGTGGCGACGAAACCGGCGCGCTCGCGACCGTCGGCGGGATTCACGGCCCGACCGGTGAACTCGACCGTAAGGGTCGTCGGACGGGTCACGCCGTTGATCGTCAGATCGCCGGTCGCTTCGTACTCGCTGTCGCCCTTGTCGGCGATCGACGTCGACGCAAACGTCATCGTCGGGTGCTTCTCGGCGGCGAAGAAGTCCTGCGACAGCAGGTGGGCGTCACGATCGGACTGGTTGGTGTCGATCGTGCTGATGTCGATCGTCGCAGAAAGGTGCGTGTCGGCGAGGGTGTCGCCGACGACGAGCGCGGCGTCGACGCCGTTGAAGCGCCCCCGCACGTTGGTGAGGCCGAGGTGGCGGACCTTGAAGTGGACGCCGGAGTGGGCGGGGTCGAACGACCAGGTACCAGGGTTGAGCGGCAGGGCATCGGACATCAGGATCTCCAGGGGCGGCAGAGGGAGGGGCCGCCGGGAGGATAGACGGTTCCGCTACCGGTAGTTGCCGGTGTGCCCCAGCGAGTAGCGGCCGGGCTGCGGGAAGACGCACAGGCCGTGGGGCGAACCGGGCGTGCCGATGCGGGCGCGCAGCTGGCCGTTCGCCGTGTCGATGGCGTACACCTCGGCGTCGTAACGACCCGAGAGCCACAGCGTCTTACCGTCGGCGGACACGCCGCCCATGTCGGGCGAACCGCCGTCGGGAATCGGCCACGTGGTCGTCACCTTGTCGGTGCGCCAGTCGACGACCGACACCGAACCTTCCCCCGGCTTCGAGCGCCGGTTGTCGGTCTCGGCGTAGAAGCGCCCGCGGTTGGCGACGTAGAACACCGAGCCGTCGCGGCTCGGGTAGATGCCGTGGGCGCCCTTGCCCGTCTCGATGCGCGTGACGACCTTCATCGTCTCGCCGTCCACCACCCACACACCGTCGTTCATCATGTCGGCGACGTAGAACTTCTTGCCGTCCGGCGTGATGCGCACGTCCTGGGGCATCGCCATGCGGGTTGCCCCCGCGCCCTCGAGGTCGAGCGTGGCGACGATCTCCATCGTCTCGGTATCGACCTTGATCATGCGTCCGGCGAACTCGCACGTCGCCAGGAAGTAACGGCCGTCGATCGACCAGTCGGCGTGGTTCACCCCGCCGTAGCTCTGACCGCGCACGCGTGACTGGCAGGGCACCGGGACCTTCTTCAACAGCTTCCACGTCAGCCGGTCGTAGACATCGATGCGGTTGCGGCGTTCGGCCATCACGAGCGCCCGCGTGCCATCCGGGGTGAAGTACAGGTTGTACGGCGCGTCGACCGGGATCTTGGCGCCCAACTTGGCGGTGACCGGGTCGATCTCGCGCAAGAAGTTGCTGCCGCTCACGTTCGCATACAGCGTCTGCAGGTCGTAGCTCGGCACGACGTGTTGCACGAGCTTGCCGCCGGTGGCCATCGTGTCGACCACCTGGAACGTCGCCTGGTCGATCACCGTCACGCTGCCGTCCTGGTCCGACGGCACGTAGACGTACTGCTTGGCGTTCGCGGGGGCGCCGGACGGCTTGCCGGCGATCGCCTCGGAGTACAGGTTCGCCGGATCGACCACGGTCGGCATGCCTGAGATCGTCCTCACGGGCGCCAAGGTGGTGGTGGTCCCGGGAACCGTGGTCGAGGCCGCCGGCGCGTTCGATGCGGGCGCGACGACCGCCTCGGGCGACGTGGTGGACGAAGCGCCCGCGGGCGGGGGAACGAGCGTGAACGGTGGCCGCGTTGTGACGTCGTGCGCGTGGGCGTCGTCAGCCGGCGTGGACACCGGCGGAGATAGCGACGGCCGCGCCGTGGCGTCGGCGCACGAGGACGCTGCAACGAGCAGCGCAGCGACGGCGATCGACGGGCGCCACCGACGGCGGGCGGCTGACCTCGGGGCGGACACGGGGGGCAACCCTAGGGCCCGGCGGTGGCGGCGTAACGGCACGCGCCCGGATCCCGGCGGCGTTCTGTACGCAACGCCAGCGCCTTTGACACACTGTCCCCGTGACCATCACTGTGACGACCACTGGGGCGACCACGGACACCGGCACCGACGCCAATGGCCTCGACCCCGACGTCCTGGCCGGGCAGCTCGGCCTCGCCCGCACGGTGGTCGATGCCGCGGCGCTCGGGCGTTCGGTGACGCAATGTCGCGAGCAGGGGATCGTGCTGCCGACGTTCTCGCAGCTCGCCGACCCGGCGACGATCCCTGACACGGTGCGGGCCCGCCTGACGGACGTCGACCGCGACGCCGCCCACCCGCTCAACCTGTTCCGCGTCCACTGGCACAACCGGCTCGACCGGTCGGCCACCGACTGGACCGACGTCCCCGAACACGTGGTGCTCCCGCCGGAGCTGACCGGTGTCGAGAGTCCGATCGTGGTCGTGTTCGGCGAGTCGTTCCCCATGATCACGGCCCACAAGGTGCTCGCCGCATACAGCTGTCTCGCGCCGCGGATCATCACCGGCCAGTTCGATCCGACGCGCCACCGCGCCATCTGGCCGTCGACCGGCAACTACGCGCGCGGGGGCATCGCCATCAGCCGCCTGCTCGGCTGCCGGGGCGTGGCGATCCTGCCGGCGGGCATGAGCCAGGAGCGCTTCGACTGGCTCGACCGGTGGTGCACGAACCCGGCGGAGGACGTCATCCGCACGCCGGGATCGGAGAGCAACGTCAAGGAGATCTACGACGCGTGCAACGAGCTGGCGCGCGACGACACGAACTTCGTGCTCAACCAGTTCTGCGAGTTCGGCAACCACCTCGGCCACTACGAGGTGACGGGGCGCGCGCTCGGCCGGGTGTTCGAGCACCTCGCCGCGTCCCGACCGGGCCTGCGGCTCGCCGCCTTCACGAGCGCCACCGGCTCGGCGGGCACGATCGCTGCGGGCGACCGGTTGAAGGACGACTACGGCACGCGCATCGTCGCCGTCGAGGCGCTCGAGTGCCCGACGATGCTCGAGAACGGCTTCGGCGAGCACAACATCCAGGGGATCGGTGACAAGCACATCCCGCTGATCCACAACGTGATGAACACCGACGTCGTGTGTGCGATCTCCGACGAGGCCACCGACGAGCTCGACGTGCTGTTCAACACCGACGAGGGGCGCGCGTACCTCGTCCGCCGCAAGGGCGTCGACCCCGCGGTCGTCGACGCGCTCGCCCACTTCGGCTTCTCGTCGATCGCCAACATGCTCGCTGCCATCAAGACGGCGAAGCTGCTCGGCCTCGGCGCCGACGACGTCGTGATCACCGTGGCCACCGACGGTGGGTCGCTCTACCCGAGCGAACGGCGCAAGACGCTCGCCCGACGTTTCGGTGGTGTGCTCACCGCGCTCGACGCTGCCGAGGTGCACGCCCGCCACCTCGGAGCACTCGACACCGGTTCGATGATCGAGTGCACCGAGGCCGACCGGCGGCGCATCTTCAACCTCGGCTACTACACCTGGGTCGAGCAGCAGGGCACCGCGTTCGACGTGTTCACCGCCCGACGCGAGCAGTCGTTCTGGCGCGGGTTGCGGCGCAACCTCGGCGAGTGGGACGGGTTGATCGACGAGTTCAACGCCCGCACCGGCGTCGCCGCATCCTGGTGATCGCCGGCTATCGGTGCGCGGCGTGCGGCGCCACCGTCGACATCGTCGAACCGCTTCCGTTCCGCTGTCCGAACGCCACGGCTGCCGACCGCCATCACGTGTTGCGGCTCGTGGCATCGCCGGTGACTCTGCGGCCATCTGACGACCCCGACCCGTTCGTCGCCTTCGGTCCGTACCTGGCGTGGCGGGCATTCGCTGGGTCCCACGGCATGCGGGCCGACGCGTGCGACGCGCTAACCCGTTCGTTGAGCCGGTCGGTTGCGCAGGTGGACGGCCGGGGGTTCGCCTGGACCCCGTTCGGGCGTGCCGATCGGTTGTCCGACGCGCTCGGCTTCTCGTCGGCGGGCGGCGTGTGGGTGAAAGACGAGACCGGCAACGTGTCGGGCAGCCACAAGGCCCGGCACCTCGTGTCGACGTTGCTGCAGCTCCTCGCCGGTGAGCAACTGGGGGTCCTGGCCTGGCGGTCGACGGGCGACCGACCGAAACTCGCCATCGCGTCGTGCGGCAACGCCGCACTGGCCGCCGCGACGATGGCGGCGTCGATCGGCTGGCCGCTCGACGTGTTCGTCCCGCCCAGCGCCGATGCGCGGGTGGTGGCCCGCCTTGGCGAGCTCGGCGCAGTGATCGTCGTGTGCCCGCGTCGGGCCGACGACCTGCCCGGCGACCCGTGCGTCCACCGGTTCCGGGAGGCGGTGGCCCGAGGCTCGATCCCGTTCAGCGTCCAGGGTCCGGAGAACGCGCTCTGCCTCGACAGCGGCCGCACGCTCGGTTGGGAGGTGGGGTTGCAGTACACACGTGACCCGAACGCGGCCGGGACGCTCGACAGACTGTTCGTACAGGTCGGCGGGGGAGCGTTGGCCACCTGCGCGGCGACCGGCCTGCGTGATCACGGCATCGTGGCGCGACTCCACGCCGTGCAGACCGCAGGTTGCGCGCCGCTCGCACGGGCGTGGCAGCAGGCGAACTCGATCGGGGTGCGCACGGCGCCGACCCGCTGGGCCGAGTGCATGTGGCCGTGGGAGCCGGTCGTGGACTCCGCGGCGACCGGCATCCTGGACGACGAAACCTACGACTGGGTCGGGGTCGTCGATGCGATGGCGGGCAGCGGTGGGCAGCCCGCCACCGTCACCGAGCACCTGGTCGCCGAGGCCAACGCCCTGGCCCTCGCCCGCACCGACATCGCCGTCGACCCCACTGGATCGGCGGGCCTGGCGGGGGTGTTGCTCGGGCGGGGATGGCCGGACGTCTCGGTCGATCCGGCGGACACCCTCGGGCCCAGCGACGGCCGCCGGGTCGGGCGGGACGAGAACGTGGTCGTGGTGTTCTCCGGCCGGACGCGCTGATCGTCACGAGTCTGGCGCTGAGCGCCACGGATCTGGTGGTGGTCAATCGGATTGAGACGGACGGACCATTGAAGATCGCGGCGAATCTTGGCATCCTCTTAACCGGCGGCCGGATCCTGCGGACGGATCTCGGTAACGCCAGCGAGAGGACGACGTGAATCTGGTGGCGGGAGGTGCGGGCCGAACGGCGGTCCCGACCATGGTCGGGGCCGCCGCACAGGCCTACCCGTTCGACCCGCTCACGACCGCGGCCATGGCCGTGGCGCTGTGCGGTGGGCTCTACGTGCTGCGGCTCGTGCGCGGCCGCACCGAGGTTCGGCGGACCGGCCCGCTGCCGTCGACGTCGGAACAGGCCGAGCTCGATGCGTCGTCGGCCACGGAGCCGACCGAACGGGCCGCGCGGCGATAGCCTCCTGGCATGGCCCAGCCGATGCCCAACCCGTCCGCCTTCGACTCGCCGTCCGGTGACGGCCGTCCCGACATCTACAACCGGTTGCTCAAGAGCCGGATCATCGTGCTCGGCACCGACGTCAACGACGACATCGCCAACATGATCTGCGCCCAGCTGCTCTACCTCGACGGTGAGGACGCCAACCGGGACATCTGGCTCTACATCAACTCGCCCGGCGGGTCGGTGTCGGCCGGCATGGCCATCTACGACACGATGCAGTTCGTGTCGTCCGACGTGGCCACCGTCACGATGGGTCTTGCCGCGTCGATGGGTCAGTTCCTGCTCTGCGCCGGCGCCACCGGCAAGCGCTACGCGCTGCCCAACGCCCGCATCATGATGCACCAGCCGCTCGGCGGGCTCCGCGGCCAGGCCTCCGATATCGCCATCCAGGCCGAGCAGATGGCCTACACGAAGAAGACGCTCTTCGAGCGCATTTCCTTCCACACCGGCCAGCCGTACGACAAGGTCGTCGCCGATGCCGATCGTGACCGTTGGTTCTCCGCCAAGGAGGCCAAGGAATACGGCCTCATCGACAAGGTGATCCTGAAGCGCGGCGAGATCGCCTAACCGGCGACGGTCGGGGGGACGGTGCCCGGCTCCTCGACGATGGCCGGCGTGGCGTCCGTGGCCGCCGCCGCGTCGGCGGTGGCCGGGTCACCTGTGGCCGGTTGACCTGTGGCCGGGGCCGTCGGGGCGGGAACCGGTGCTGTCACCGGAGCGGCCGCGGCGATGTCCAGCCCGCAGGTGGACTTGGTGTAGTTCACGATCGAGTCGATCTCCGGCTTGGCCGCCAAGGACCGGGCCGCCAGCCGCTCGTTCGTCTGCGGCACGGTGAGATCGGCGCTGGCGGCCGACTCGACGAGCGCGGTCACCGTGCCCCAGGCGTCGCGCACGCCGGCCGGCGCGACCTGGGCCACGTTGCGGTAAGCGGCCAACGTTCGGGCGACGCCGGCGGCGTCGGTGCCTGCGCCCTGCAGGACGCTTCGATTCGCTTCGACGCGCCGGCAGAACGCGGCGGCCGAGGGCGTCGTCGTCGTGCGGCATCCGGTGACCAGCGCCGCGACGGCGAGACCGGCGACGGCGATCGGCACCCGTGGACGGGCCCGGGCAGCCGGCGTCAGGCGGCTTCGACGGGGCAGGGTCGTAGAGGACATCGCCTGATTCTCCCAGGCCCGTTCGCCGCACCGAGGTATTTCCCGCGCATCGTCCTGGTACCGTGACGCGATCGCTGCGGTGACGACCTGTCGGGTCGTGGCCGCTGGCCTCGGTCCCCCGGTGGACCTCCCGATCGAGCGCCTGTCGGGCGCGGTTCACGGAGGTGCACGCGTGCTCGCCACCGTCGTTTCGGCCACGTTGCTCGGTGTCCAGGGACACCTCGTCCACGTCGAGGTCCACGTATCGAGCGGGCTTCCGTCGTTCACCATCGTCGGCCTTCCCGACGAGGCGTGCCGGGAAGCACGAGATCGCGTGCGGGCGGCGTTGCTCTCGTCCGGCTTTGCCTGGTCGCCACGGCGCGTCACCGTCAACCTCGCCCCGTCCGGACTGCGCAAGGGCGGTGCCGGTCTCGACCTCGCCATCGCCGTCGGGCTCCTCGTGGCCGATGCCGAGGTACCGGCGGAGGCCATCGTCGGACTCGGCTTCCTCGGCGAGTTGGGGCTCGACGGAGCGGTGCGGCGCGTTCCGGGCATCGTGCCGCTCGTGGCCGCGCTCGGCGAGCGAGGGTGTGTCGTGCCCGTCGACTGCGTGGCGGAGGCGGCGCTCGTCGCCCATGGCGTGGCTCGTCCGGCCGCCTGCGTCGCCGATCTCGTGCGGGCGTTGCTCGGGCAGGCACCCTGGCCGCAGGACGTGGCCAGCAGCACCGCAGACAACGCCGACTTGTTCGCGTCGGGGATCGATCCCCTCGCCCCCGACCTGGCCGACGTGCGTGGCCAGCCGCTCGCCCGGCGGGCGGTCGAGATCGCGGCCGCCGGCGGGCATCACCTGCTCCTCGTCGGCCCGCCGGGCGCCGGCAAGACCATGCTCGCCAAGCGGCTGCCCGGGCTGCTCCCGCCGCTCGACGACGCCACCGCCATCGAGGCGACGACCGTACACAGCGCCGCGGGAGTCACCTTGCCTCCGGGTGGGCTCGTCCGGCGGGCACCGTGGCGCGCGCCGCACCACACGGCATCGCTCGTTTCGCTCGTCGGTGGCGGAAACGCCGCGCTCCGGCCGGGCGAGATCAGCCTCGCCCACGGCGGTGTCCTGTTCCTCGACGAGCTCGCCGAGTTCCCGTCCAGCGTGCTCGACGGTCTGCGTCAGCCGTTGGAGGACGGCGTGATGCGCATCAGCCGGGCGCGGGCGTCGGTGTCGCTGCCGGCCCGCTTCCTGCTCCTCGCCGCCACCAACCCGTGCCCATGCGGGCAGGGCGGGCCACCGGGCAGTTGCCCGTGCGGGCCCGCGGTGCGCCAGCGCTATCTGCGCCGGTTGTCGGGTCCGCTGCTCGACCGCTTCGACCTGCGCGTCCTGGTGGCCCGGCCCCGGGTCGACGAGATCCTCGGTGGTCCGCCCGGTGAATCCTCGGCGTGTGTCGCCAGCCGGGTGGGAACCGCCCGCCGTCGGGCCGCGGGCCGGGGCTACAGCCTGGCGAGTGGCATTCCCGGCAACCGGCTCGACGAGATCGCACCCCTGTCGGCCGGCGCCTCGCGTCTGTTGCGACGCGAGCTCGAGCGCGGGCGGCTGTCGGGCCGGGGGTTGCACCGCGTCCGCCGCGTCGCCCGCACCCTGGCCGACCTCGAGAGCGACGACGACGTGATCGACGAAGCGATGGTCCGCCTTGCGCTGCAACTGCGCGTAGCGGTCGACGAGGCATCGGAGCGGGCAGCGTGAGCGGCAGTCGGACGCGGCCGCCGTTCTCGCCGAGCGATCTCATCGTCGAGCCCGAAGTACGCCGCCGCTGCGCAGAACTCGGTTTCGGCATCCACGTCTCCGGTGAGCCGGACTATCCCGAGGCGCTGGCCGAGGATTTCGAGCGACCGCCGATCCTGTACAGCCGCGGCGATGTCGGCGTCGTCGGTGGGCCGTTGGCGGTCGGCATCGTCGGCACCCGCAACGCCTCGATCGAGGGTCGTGAGCTCGCCCGCTGGTTCGGGCGCGAGCTCTCCGCGGCCGGAGTACAGGTGGTCTCAGGATTGGCGTCTGGTATCGACGCCGCCGCCCACCGGGGAGCGATGGAAGCGGGCGGGGCGCCGCCGGTCGCCGTGGTCGGCTGTGGGCTCGACATCGTCTACCCGCGCTCGAACCAGGCGCTGTTCGACGACATCACCCGCGTCGGCGCCGTCGTTTCGGAGCACGAGCCCGGCGTGCCGCCGATGCCGCATCACTTTCCGCTGCGCAACCGGATCATCGCCGCGCTCTCGACGGTGCTCGTCGTCGTCGAGTCCCGGGCTGCCGGCGGCTCGCTGATCACGGCCGGGCAGGCCGCCGATCGCAATCGCACGGTGCTCGCGGTGCCAGGCTCGGTTCGCAGCCCGACGGCCGAGGGCACGAACCGGTTGCTCCGCGATGGGTGCGGCCCGGCGCTCGACCCCGACGATGTGCTCATCGCGCTCGGCTTGGCAGCGAGCGAACAACAGGCCCTGCCGCTCCCGCGTCCAGCTCGCACGGGCCCGGATCAGGCGCGCCCGAATCACACGGGCCGTGTCGGTCGATCCGAAATGGCGCCGGACCGTCCGGTCGGCATCGGGCCGGGGCCCGACGGTTGGCTTCTCGCCCTGGTCGAGGGCAACGCGACCACCGTCGACGAGTTGGCGATGCGTTCGGGGGTCGGGCTCGGTGCCGTGCTCGCCGCGCTCGAGCGGCTCGACGACGCCGGGCTGGTGGCCCAGCACGGGCCCTGGATCCGGCGAACGGGGCGACGATGACGCCCGCGGACACCGGGATCGCCGGCGCGCCGAGGGCCCGGAGGCCGACCCACTCGGGGCGCGCAGTCGCCACCGACAGTGACCCGACGGCGATACGGTGCATACGTGGCGTGGCATCTGGCGACGTTCGAGCAGTCGCTCACCGATCTGGCTCCGAACACGGTGCTGGCCTACCGACGCGACCTTGCCGGGTTCGTCGAGTGGGCCGAGCGGGCCGGCAACGGCGGCCCCGGGGCCGTCGATCGGTTGGCGTTGCGACGCTACCTGGCCTTCCTCGCCACCCGGCGCTACGCCAAGACGTCGATCGCCCGGAAGGCGTCGGCGCTGCGCCGATATTTCGGCTGGCTCACCCGCACCGGTGTCGTCGCCGTCGATCCGGCCCGATCGCTGAGCGCTCCTCGCGGCGATTCCCGGCTACCGCGGGTGCTGCCCGCCAACGAGCTGAACGTGCTGCTCGACGACCCGCCGGCGGCGATCGACGACGACCCCGAGTCCGTGCGCCTGCGCGACGACGCCGTACTCGAACTGCTCTACGGCAGTGGTCTGCGCGTCGGCGAACTGTGTTCGCTCCGTGGTGGCGATGTCGACCTCGGCTCCGCCACGGTCACCGTGTGGGGCAAGGGCTCCAAGCAACGTCGGGTGCCGGTCAGTGTCCCGGCCGTCGACGCCGTTCGGGCGTGGGTGGAGCGGGGCCGTCAGCACCTCGCCGGGCCGGACGCCGGCGATTCGCTGTTCGTCAACCGGCGAGGTCGGCCGCTCTCCACTCGGGACGTGCGCCGGGTGATCGACCGGCGGGCAGCCCGGCCCACGCACCCGCATGCGTTACGACACAGCTTCGCCACTCATCTCCTCGACGGCGGTGCCGATCTGAGATCCGTGCAGGAGCTCCTCGGCCACGCCGACCTCGCCACGACGCAGGTCTACACGCACGTGAGCGCCCAGCGACTGCGCGCGGTCTACGACGACACGCACCCGAGGGCCTGACGATGCGCGGGCGCCACGCGGTGGTCGAGATCGCCGATGTTTGGGAGGCCTACAAGGCCGAGCCCGAGCGCCCTCTGCGAGACCAGTTGATCCTGCACTACTCGCCGATAGTGAAGTACGTCGCCGCACGGGTAGGTGCCGGTCTGCCGTCCAGCGTCGACCCGTCCGACCTGGTGAGCTACGGCATCTTCGGGCTCATCGATGCCATCGAGAAGTTCGAACCGGGTCGCGGCATCAAGTTCGAGACCTACGCCGCCAGCCGAATCCGCGGGGCGATCCTCGACGAACTGCGCAACGTCGACTGGGTACCCCGCTCACTGCGGGCCAAGGCCCGCGTCATCGAGACGGCCGAGTCCGAGCTCGAGGCCAAGTTCGGCCGGTCGCCAACCGACGAGGAACTGGCGAACGCGGTCGGGATGACGCCCGATCAGCTCGAGACCACGCTCACGAAGCTGTCGAGTGCCGCCCTCGTCGCCCTCGACGAGACGATCGCCGGCGTCGATCGGGGCGAGCCGACACGCCTGGTCGACACCCTCCCCGATCCCAACAGCCTGGTCCCGGACGAGGTGTTCGAGCGTCAGGAGGTTCGCCATCTCCTCGGACGGGCGATCGCCTCGCTGCCCGAACGCCACCGCTTCGTTCTCAGCCTGTACTACGTCGAGGGGCTCACGCTCGCCGAGATCGGCCGCGTCCTCGGTGTGACCGAGAGCCGCGTGTGCCAGATCCACACGCGTGCGGTCATGCAACTGCGTACGCGCATGGCGTCGGGCCTCGGGCTCGACGAGCCGGTCCATCCGTAACCGGCTCATCGGCCCCCAAGGCCGGTGGACCGATGTCGAAGTCGCCGACGCCGTCGGCCCTCGGACCGCTCGGTCCCGCCCGTCTCCTTCGAGGAGAACGTCTGTGTCTTGTTCCCGCTGCCCCGTCCGGCGTCGCCGTCGCGCCGCGCCGGTCGTCGCGCTCGTGCTCGCGCCCGCCTGTGTCGTGTTCGTCCTCCTCCTGCTGCTCCCGTCCGCGTCCGCGTCCGCCGTCGCCGCGGTCGGTCGGCCGGCGAGCGTGGCCGCGCCGGCGTCGGTCGGCCCGACGCGCGCTCGCCACGTGCACCCGTACCTCCCTCCGGTCGACGGGCCGATCGTCGACCACTTCCGCCCGCCGGCGTGCACCTGGTGCGCCGGGAACCGCGGCATCGACTACGCCGTCGCACCGGGCACGTCGGCCCGGGCGTCGGCCGCCGGCGTGGTCACGTTCGCCGGGCCCGTGGGGTTCGATCTCTTCGTCGTCGTCGCGCACGCCGACGGGCTGCGAACGACCTACGCGTTCCTCGCCTCGGTCGGCGTATCCGTCGGCGATCGGGTGGCCCAGGGCCAGGTGGTGGGCACGACGGGTGACCGGTTGCACTTCGGAGTCCGACGGGGCGACGACTATCTCGATCCCGAGCGGTTGCTCGCCGGCCTCGTGGTGCGGTCCCGCCTCGTCCCGACCGATGGGTCGCCCGCCCGGGCCTTGTAACCGACGCGCCCGGCTTGGGTGCTGCGGGAGCGTGCCCGCTAGGCTTGCTCCCCGGCCCGGGACACCCCGGTCCGACAGAGATATCCTCCTCCTGGTTCGTTCGCGGTCGCCCCCGGGCGTAGGGCCAGGAGCCCAGATCAACCGCGGAGGAGACCACACCATGGCTGCAGTCGTCACGATGCGCCAGCTGCTCGAAGCTGGCGTGCACTTCGGACATCAGACCCGTCGCTGGAACCCCAAGATGAAGCGGTTCATCTTCGGTGACCGCAACGGCATCTACATCATCGATCTCAACCAGACGCTCACCCGCATCGAGTCGGCGTACTCGTTCGTGCGCGATCTCGTCGCCGAAGGCGGCACCATCCTGTTCATCGGGACCAAGAAGCAGGCCCAGGACCCGATCCAGGGCTTCGCCGAGAAGTGCGGCATGCCGTACATCAACGAGCGTTGGCTGGGCGGCATGCTCACCAACTTCGAGACGATCTCCAAGCGCGTCGACAAGATGAAGGAATACGAGCGCATGAAGGTGTCGGGTGAGTTCGACGTCATGCCGAAGAAGGAAGCCCTCATCCTCACCCGCGAGCTCGAGAAGCTGCAGCGCAACCTGGGTGGCATGCGCAACCTCACGAAGCGCCCCGACGCCGTCTTCGTGCTCGACACCAAGAAGGAGCACATCGGCGTCACCGAGGCGAACAAGCTCGGCATCCCGGTCGTCGCCGTGGTCGACACGAACTGCGACCCCGATCTCGTGCAGTACGTCATCCCTGGCAACGACGACGCCATCCGGTCGGGCTCGTTGATGTGCCGGATCATCTCCGACGCCGTCGAGGAGGGCCGCTTCATCAACTCGCGGCGTCATCCGCAGGCCAGCTCGGCTGCCGCCCGCTCGACCGAGCAGGAAGCCGTCGTCGCCGCCCAGCAGGCCGACGCCCGTCGCCAGGCCGCCGCCGCCCAGGGCGAGCGCGACGCCCGTCTTGCGTCCGCCCGAACGGGCGGGGCCGATGACCTCGATGCCGAGCCCGCCGCCGCACCGGCTGGAGAAGCACCCGCACCGGCGGGAGAAGCACCCGCACCGGCGGGAGAAGCGCCCGTCGTCGAAGCACCCGCAGTCGAAGCACCCGCAGTCGAAGCAGCCGTCGTCGAGACAACGGTGGCCGAAGCACCGGCGGTCGAAGCGCCGGCCGCCGCCGTGTCGGCGACCGACGCGCCGGCCGAGGGCTGAGCCGTGGCGTTCACGGCAAAGGACGTCGCCGCGCTCCGAGCCTCGACGGGTGTGGGCATGATGGACTGCAAGAAGGCGTTGGAGGCCACCGATGGCGACATCGACGCGGCGATCCAGTACCTGCGCGAGAAGGGCCTCACCAAGGCCGCCGAGCGGTCCGACCGTGAGAACAACCAGGGCGTGGTCGCGCTGTATCTCGACGGTTCTCTCGGGGCGATGGTGCAGCTGAAGAGCGAGACCGACTTCGTGGCCGGCTCGGAGCACTTCAAGGATCTCGCCAAAGACATGGCCGTCGTGGTCGCCATGAAGGGCGAGGATGCCATCGCCGAGAAGTCGGCGGCGCTCGACGATCTCAAGATCACGCTCAAGGAGAACATCGAGCTCGGTCGGGTCGTGCGGCTCGAGGCGGCCGCCGGCAACGTGCTCGACTCGTACCTTCACATCCAGGGTGGTCGCGGGGTGAACGGTGTTCTCGTCGAGCTGGCCAGCGGCGACGCAGATCTGGCTCACGAGATCGCTGTGCACGTCGGGTTCGCCAAGCCGCGCTACCTGCGGCGCGAGGACGTGCCGGCCGACGTGGTGGCCAAGGAACGCGAGACCCTCGAGCAGATCACCCGCAACGAGGGCAAGCCGGAGGCCGCCATCGGCAAGATCGTCGATGGTCGCATCAGCGGGTTCTTCCGTGACAACTGCCTGCTCGAACAGGCCTACGTGAAGGACGAGAAGCAGTCGATCTCGCAACTGCTCGGCAAGGCGGAGATCGTCCGCTTCGCCCAGGTGACGATCGGCTGATCGCATGAGGCGGGCGAAATGACGGCGCTGGCGTCGCAACGACCTCATTGGTCGCGCATCGTGCTCAAGTTGTCGGGCGAAGCGCTAGCCGGCGATGCCGGCATGGGCATCGATCCGACCGTGCTCCACTCGATCGCCGCCGATGTCACCGAGGTCGGCAACGATCTCGGCATCGGTGTGGCGATCGTGGTCGGTGGCGGGAACTTCTGGCGCGGTCGAGTCGGTGCCGGCAAGGGCATGGACGCCACGCAGTCCGACCACATGGGCATGCTCGCCACGGTGATGAACGCGCTCGCCCTGCAGGACGCCTTCGAGCGCCTCGGTACGCCGACGCGCGTGCAGACGGCGGTCGAGATGCCACGGATTGCCGAGCCCTACATTCGCCGGCGGGCCATCCGGCATCTGGAGAAGGGCCGCGTCGTCATCTTTGCCGCCGGCACGGGCAACCCGTTCTTCACGACAGACACCGCGGCGGCGTTGCGCGCCGCCGAGATCGAGGCCGGTGCCATCCTCAAGGGGACCCAGGTCGACGGCGTGTACGACGCCGATCCGAAGCAGGATCCGAACGCCACGCGCTACGAGGAGGTGAGCTTCACCGAGGTCCTCAACAAGGACCTCAAGGTGATGGACTCGACCGCCATCGCGTTCTGTCGCGACAACCAGATCCCGATCGTGGTGTTCGACCTCTCGGTGAAGGGGAACATCAGATCCCTGCTCGAAGGTAACCAGGTCGGTACTCTGGTCCGGTGATCGACGATCAGCTGCTCGAGGCGATGGAGAAGATGTCCAAGGCGGTCGAGCACACGCAGGGCCAGTTCTCCACCATCCGCACCGGTCGGGCGAGCCCCGTGTTGGTCGAGAAGCTGCTGGTGAACTACTACGGTGCTGACGTGCCGCTTCAACAACTCGCTGGGTTCCAGGTGCCCGAAGCGCGTCAGCTCGTCATCAAGCCGCACGATCGCGGCGCGCTGAACGCCATCGAGAAGGCGATCCGCGATTCCGACCTCGGGGTGTCACCCTCGAACGACGGCGTCATCATCCGCATCAACTTCCCGGCGCTCACCGAAGAGCGCCGCAAGGAGTTCGTGAAGGTTGTCAAGCACATGGCCGAAGACGGTCGCGTCGCGGTGCGCAACATCCGCCGCGACGTCCGCAAGCACCTCGAAGTGACCGAGAAGAACGGCGAGGTCTCGGCCGATGCCCTCGAACGGGCGGAGAAAGACCTCGAGAAGATCACCCACGAGCACGTCGATCTGATCGACAAGGCGTTCGCTCGCAAAGAGCACGAGCTGCTCGAGGTCTGAGGGGGCCAGCATGGTTGATGACAACCGCGACCGCCCGGGCTACGACCCGTTCGACGACGACCTCGACGACTTCGACAGTGCGTCGGCGCCCGCCGACGCACCGAAGTCCGAGTCCGGTGACCCGTCGAAGGCCGGTTGGTCTACGACGCCGAGCGACCCCACGGAAGCGGTGCGCATCATAACCTCCAACGACGAGGCTCCGATGAGCTTCGGCGCCGACGACACCGGTCCGATGCCCCATTGGACGGCGCCGCCCACCGGCGAGTTGCCGAAGCTCAACGCCGAAGGCGACGCCGGCGACGGCACGTCATGGGCCGACGAGCTCACTGGCGAGAACCCCATCTGGGACACGCGCTCGACCGTCGACCCAAGCATCTCGCCACTCGGATTCAATGACGACGACGACGAGCTGGCACCGGCCGAGCCGGCGCCCGCACTTCGGTTCGACGACCGGCCGACCAACGATCCCGAACAGCGAGTGACCACGATCCGTACCCAGCGTCCACCCCGTCAACCGGCGCGACCGCGCGAGGACGCGGCACTGCCCGGTGCCGCCCGTGCCGGCGCTGGCGGTCGCAACCTGCCGGTCGCCATCGGCGTCGGCCTGGCCATCGCCGCGGTCTATCTCGCGCTGTCCAAGGCCGGCCCGCGGTACCTGGTCGGCCTCGTGATGGTGATCCTCGGCATCGCCGCCGCCGAGCTGTACGAGTCGCAACGCAAGGCGGGCTACCAGCCGGCCACGTTCATCGGCATCGCCGCCTGCGCGTCGATGCCGTTCGTCACCTACTGGCGCGGCCACGACGGCATCACCGTCGTGCTCTTCGCCTCGGTGGTGGCCACCATGTTGTGGCTGCTGCTGTCGGGCACGCTCGACTCGGCCCCGATGCCGAACGCCTCGGCCACCATGCTCGGCATCGTCTACGTCGGCCTGCTCGGCTCCTACGCCGGGCTCATCCTGCGCGAGCGTCACGGTGTCGGCACGATGTTCACCCTTGCGCTCGCCACCGTCGGCTACGACACGGTCGGCCTCCTCGCCGGCTCCGCGGTCGGGCGCTCACCGCTGATCCGCTGGGTGAGCCCGAACAAGACCGTGGAGGGCCTGTGCGCCGGCATGGCGGCCTCGGCCGGCCTCGTGTTCCTCGCCGCGCAGCTCGGCCACGTGGCACCGTGGAACGACCGGGTGATCCACACCATCCAGCTGATGGTCGTCATCGCCATCGCCGCGCCGATCGGCGATCTCGTCGAGTCGATGCTCAAGCGCAGCCTCGGCGTGAAGGACATGGGCGATCTCCTGCCGGCGCACGGCGGCGTGCTCGACCGGTTCGACGCCTTCCTGTTCGTGTTGCCCGCCGTCTACTACCTCGGCCTGCTGCTCAACGTGCCCGTCGGCGTGCGCTGAGGACGTTCTGATGGCCTCGACTGGCCTCCGCTGCGCTTCGGCTGCTCTCGGCGGCCGGGCTCTGCCTGGCGGCACGACGCCCGGCGTCTGCTGACCGCACCGAGGCTGTCGTTGGCTGACACAATCAGGGGTGATGGCAACCACCGGCGCGTCTGAGCGCACGATCAACGTGGCGATCGCCGGTTCGTCGGGGTCGATCGGCACACAGACGATCGATGTCGTGCGGGCCGAGCGTGACCGCTACCGCGTCGTCGGGCTCGGCGTCGGCGCATCGGTCGACACGGTCATCGCGCAGGCCCGCGAGCTTCGCCCTGCCGTCGTCGCCGTGAGCGATCCAGCGAAGCGGGCCGACGTGGCCGACGCCCTGCCCTTTGCCCGCGTGGTCGGCGATCTCACCGAGCTGGTGGCCGATGCCGACGTCGTGGTCAACGGCGTCGTCGGGTTCGCCGGTCTGCCGGTGACGCTGGAGACGTTGCGGGCCGGCAAGCGCCTGGCCCTCGCCAACAAGGAGAGTCTCATCGCCGCCGGGCCGGTGGTGCAGCCGTTGCGCGCCACGCCGGGGGCCGAGTTGGTGCCCGTCGATTCCGAGCACTGTGCGATCCATCAGTGCCTGCGGGCCAGCGCGCAGACGAACGGCGGGAGCGAGCTTGCCCGTCTCGTGCTCACCGCGTCGGGTGGGCCGTTTCGCGGTCGGACCAGGGATGCGCTGGAGGCGATAACGGTCGACGAGGCCCTCGCCCATCCCACGTGGAAGATGGGGCCGAAGATCACCGTCGATTCGTCCACGCTGATGAACAAGGGCCTCGAGGTGATCGAGGCGCACGAGCTGTTCGGTGTGCCATACGACCAGATCGAGGTCGTCGTGCACCCGCAGTCGATCATCCACTCGATGGTCGAGTTCACCGACGCCGCGACCATCGCCCAGCTCTCGCTCCCCGACATGCGCCTGCCGATCGGGTACGCCCTCGCCTATCCGGGTCGCATCGCCACGCCGTTCGGCCGCATCGACTGGGCGAGCCTGCGCCGGCTCGACTTCGAGCCCCCCGATACCGACCTCTTCCGCTGCCTACCGCTCGCCTACGAGGCTGGTCGGCGGGGTGGTACCGCGCCAGCGTGGCTTTCGGCGGCCAACGAAGTGGTCGTTGACGCATTCTTGAACGGGCTCATTCCGTGGCTCTCCATGGCCGACGTTTTGGAAGTGGTGCTTGACCGGCATGATGGATCGATGGCTGACACCGTCGAGGCAGTGATGGACACGGATCGACGCGCCCGCATCGTCGCTGGCGATGTCGTGACCGCCTGGAGCAACCGATGAGCCTGCTGCCTCCGCCGCCTCCGCCGCCTCCGCCGCCCGTCCCCGGTGGGTCGCCGTCCCCGTCTCCCGCCGGCCCGCTGGCCGATCCGGCGCTCGATCTGGCGCTCGATCTGGCCGGCGAGGCGCCCACCGACCCGGTGGAGAAGGGGTCGCTCGTCGGCCTCGCCGCCGTCGTGGCGATGCTCCTCGCCATCGGGGTGTTCTACAAGTGGGCGGCGCTCATCTTCGTGCTCGCCCTCATCGCCTGCATCTTCCTCCACGAGCTCGGCCACTACCTGGCGGCGAAGCGCGCCGGCATGAAGGTGACCCAGTTCTTCCTGTTCTTCGGGCCTCGCGTGTGGAGCTTCCGCCGGGGCGAGACGGAGTACGGCATCCGGGCCCTGCCGCTCGGCGCGTTCGTGAAGGTGCCGGGCATGTCGAACCTGGAGACCGACATCGACCCGGCCGACGAGGACCGCACCTATCGCTCGGCCCCCTTCCACTCGCGCCTGGCGATGGCCTCGGCGGGCTCGCTGATGCACTTCGCCATCGCTCTCGTCCTGCTGTTCGTCTCGCTTGTCTTCGTCGGACGAGCCAAGACGACCGACGCCTGGAAGGTCGGTTCGGTCACGCCGGGTTCGGCGGCGGCGACGATCGGCCTGCAGCCCGGCGATCGCATCGTCGGCGTCGACGGCACCCCGTATGCGAATCGGGAAGGACTCTTCAAGTTCATCCACGATCACCCGGGTACCGCCGCGACCTTCACCGTGCAGCGCGGCGCGGCTCAGGTCAAGCTGGCCGGCACGATCGGCACGAGCAACAGCACGTGCAACGCTGGGTTCCTCGGGATCGGAACCGTCGGCGAGGACCCGAACGTGTCGAAGGTGAGTCCGGTGGCCGCCGTCGGCCGCTCGTTCGTCGACTTCGGGCACATCGCCAAGGATTCGGTTGTCGGGCTCGGCACCATCTTCAGCCCGTCGGGTCTGCGCAGCTACGGCAAGGCGCTCACGTCGAACTGCTCGACCGATAACCGCATGCTGTCGCCGATCGGGGCCGCCAAGATCGGTGGGCTGTACTGCCAGGACTTCGGCGACTGCCTTGCCCTGCTCAGCGCCGTCAACATCTTCATCGGGATGATCAACTGGTTCCCGATGCTGCCGTTCGACGGCGGCCACATGTCGGTGGCGATCTACGAGAAGATCCGCTCCCGTCGACGCGGTCGCCGCTACCGGGTAGACATGGCGCGGCTGCTACCGGTCTCCTACGCCGTGGTCGGCCTGTTGGCTCTGCTCTCGCTGGGCAACATGTACCTCGATCTCAGGAGCTGAGCCCATCGTGTTCGAACGTCGCACCACCCGCCAGATCATGGTCGGGGGCGTTGCGGTGGGCGGGGGCTCGCCGATCACCGTGCAGTCGATGACGACCACGAAGACGGCCGACGTCGAAGGCACCCTGCAGCAGATCTACGCGCTCGCCGCCGCCGGGTGCGACATCGTGCGGTGCACGTGCAACGAGCCCGAAGCGGCCGAGGGTCTCGCCCAGATCGTGCCCCGCTCGCCCGTGCCGATCATCGCCGACATCCACCACCAGTACAAGATGGCGCTCGCCGCGCTCGACGCCGGCGTGCAGTGCCTGCGGCTGAATCCCGGCAACATCCGCCGGCCCGAGCACATCAAGCTCGTCGCCGAGGCGTGCCGCGACCGCGGCGTGCCGATCCGCATCGGCGTCAACGGCGGCAGTCTCGACCCCGCGCTGTACGACAAGCACGGCGGCAAGGTGACGCCCGAGGCGATGGTCGAATCGGCGCAGCAGGAACTCGCCTACTTCGCCGAGGTCGGGTTCGACGACGTGAAGATCTCGGTGAAGGCATCGAACGTGAACCTTATGATCGAGGCCTACCGCCAGCTCGCCGACGTCACCGACCACCCGCTGCACCTCGGCGTCACCGAAGCCGGCCCGTTGCCCGGTGGCCTGGTGAAGGCCACTGCGGGCATCGCGACGCTGCTCGCCGAGGGCATCGGCGACACGATCCGCTTCTCGCTCACCGCCGATCCGGTGGAAGAGGCGAAGGCGGGCCGCATGTTGCTCGAAGCGATGGGCCTGCGCGAGCGCAAAAACGTCGACCTCATCGCCTGCCCGAGCTGCGGCCGCGCCGAGGTCGACGTGATCGACGTCGCCAACCGCGCCCAGGCCGCGTTCGAGGGCCGCCAGATCCCGTTGCAGATCGCCGTGATGGGCTGCGTCGTCAACGGGCCGGGCGAGGCCCGCGAGGCCGACCTCGGCATCGCCGCCGGCAACAAGCGCGGCCACCTGTTCGTCAAGGGCACGAACGTCGCGGTGGTGCCCGAGGACGAGATGGTCGATGCGCTGGTGGAGTGGGCCGACTACATCATGGAGCATGGTACCGACGCCGCCATCGCCCGGGCCGATGTCGCCAAGGCCCAGCGCGCCGCCCGTCTCGACCGTGACGAGCTGCTCGCCGAAAAAGGCGACGACGTCAACGACGCCGGCACGAAGATCGACCTCATCCGCAAGCGCGTCGCCACCACGTAGCGCTCGCCTGGATCAGGCGATGCCGATGCCGGCGCGGTACACAGTGCCGCCTGCGCCGGGCGCGGCGGGCGAACCCGGTGGCACGAACGCCGCCTGCCCGCGCCGCAGGCCGTCGACCTCGCCGTCGGTGCACAGCCAGATCTCGGGCCCGTTCGCCGGCAGGTACGGCGACGTGCTCAGTGAGAACTCGGGCACCGGGGGCGTGAACGAGAAGCCCCCACCGTCGACCTGCGTGGCGGGGAAGCGCGGGTCCGCGAGTGGTGTGAAGTCGAGCACGCGCAGCAGCTCTGGCACGTCGACGTGCTTGGGCGTGAGACCACCACGTAGCACGTTGTCGCTGTTCGCCATGATCTCGATGCCGGTGCCGCGCAGGTAGGCGTGCAGGTTGCCGGCGGCGAGAAAGATCGCTTCACCTGGTTGCAGTTGCAAGCAGTTCAGGAAGAGCGACACGACGGCGCCGACGTCGTCGCCGTACTGCTCGGCGAGCCGCACCATCCACGACGCCGAACGGGTGAACGGCCCGTCGAGGTCCTCACAGGCCGCCGCCGCCTGCTCGACGAGATGACCCTGATCGCCGAGTGGCATGGCGAGCAGCGTGCCGACGGCGAAGCGCAACGCGTCAGCCGGATCGGCGGCACCGTCGCCGAGCACCGTCACGAACGGCGCAAGCCTGTGAGCGCCGCGGGCCGTGAGCGCGCGGAGCAGCTCGACCGTGGCGGCGAGCGGACGGAACCCGCAGAGTGCGTCGAACTCGGTCAGTGCGCAGATCAGCTCGGGCTTGTGGTTGGCGTCCCGGTACACGCGGTGCGGTGCGTCGAGCGCGATGCCGGCGTCGTTCTCGCGGGCGAACCCCTCCACCGCCTGGGCGAGCGAGGGGTGCGCCTGGAGCGACAGCGGTTGGCCGGCGGACAGGACCTTGAGCAGGTACGGCAATGCACCGAACCGTTCGGCCGTGGGAGCACCGAGCCAGCGGACGGGATCGGCGGCGATCGCGGCGTCGAGTCGGGTGCCGGCGTCGAGTCGGGTGCCGTCGTCGAGTCGGGTGCCGTCGTCGAGTCGGGTGCCGTCGTCGAGTCGGGACGGTGCCGACGGGTGGGCGCCCAGCCACAGCTCGGCCCACGGGCGACCGTCGGGCTCGACGCCGAGGAGACTGGGGATCGCCCGCGTCGAACCCCAGGCGTAGTGCTGGACGGTGCCCGTGAGATGCTGCACGGAGCGAGCGTATGCCCGGGCATCGCACACCCGCGTCACGGGCCGGGGGTCACGGGGTCCGCGGTCACGGGCTCGTGGTCACGGGCCCGCGGTCACGGGCCGGGGCGGACGGCGAACGCGCGCACCGTCGGCAGGCCCGGCACGAGCGGTGCGTCGGTCTCGGTCTCGGTGTCGAACACGGTCAGCTCGTCGCTGTGGCGGTCGAGGTAGACCAGGAACCGGCCGTCGGCGCTCCACGCCACCGGTCCCGCCTCGGCCGGTGACAGCGAGCGGGGGCTGGCGTCGATCGGCGTGACGAGACCCGTGGTCACCGTGAGGACGTCGATACCGGCGGCGTTCGCCGTCCTCGTCGCCACCTTCGAGCCGTCTTGCGCGATCGCCCCGAGCGTTGGTGTCGTCGGTCCGGGCGGCACGGGACCGAGCGGTCGGTGGTCGCCGGTAGAGCGGTCGACGAGGTCGCGATGGCAGGCCAGCACGTCGTCGCATTCGACGGACACGAACTGGCTCGCCGACCCGGCGAGCACGCCGCCGGTGGTGAGCAGGTGGTAGCCGTCCCGGCTCGCCCGGTAGACGCCGCCTGTCGTGGTCACCAGCACGCCGCCCGAGCCGTCCGGCCCGATCGGAACCACGCCGTTCGTCGGGAGTGACGCCCCGCGGCTGATGCCGGCGAGGTCGACGAGTTGGATGAACGCCGCCGACTTCTTCCCGAGATCGATCGCCACCCACAGGTCGTCGGGTCCGTCGCTCGGGTACAGCCCGACGGTGGCACCGGCCAGGATCCCGGTGAGCGGCCTCGTCGAGCCGTCCGGCCCGACGAGGTACCCGCCGTCTGTCGCCGCCGGATGGACGACCGCCCACGTCGGTCCGGCCACGATCGTCGGCTCGGAGTCACCGGACCCGGTCGTCGGCGTCAGCGCCGGATCAGCGGCGCTCGTGGCCGGGGCGGGCACGATCCGCACGACGCCGCGATCGACGTCGATGTCGGCGAGGTTCCCGTCGCTCAACGCAGCCACAAAGCGCAACCCGGTCGGCCCGATGAGCAGCGGGCCGCCGCCGAACCGGACGACCGGCGGGCGGGCGGGGTCGGCGACGGCGAACGGGCCGATGGTCGGGGCGACGGTCGAGGGTCCGATGATCGAGCCGCGAGCCCGGGCGGTGGAGCCGGGCCCGGTCGCGAACGCCGATGGCACCGTGCTCACGAGGGTCGTGGCTGCCGAACTCGGAGCGGCCGGCGCCGTTGGTCCGGTGGCCGCCGGGCGGTCGAGGTTGCCGTTGCCGGCGAGCACGGTGCCGACCACGACGGCCACCGTCGCGCCGGCGGCCACCGACCACCCCCGCCGACGGCGCGTCCGCACCGGCTCGCTCCCGCTGTCGCGCATCGGCGTGCGGCTGTCATCGCCACCCGTTCGATGGCGATGCGACGTGTGTCGGCGCGGCGCGTGATCGTCACCGTCGTCGGGTTCGAGCTCGAACTCGATCTCGATGGGGCTGGCCACCTGTCCAGTAGACCACGGGGCGAACGCCACGTCAGCGGGCCAGACGGGCCGCGCGGGCCAATGGATCAGTCGCGGGCAGGCGGACGGACCGCGTAGGCGTCGAGGCCCGAGGAGTTGAAGCTCAGCGGCAGGAGGGGCTCGTCCTTGCCCGTCATGACGTCGTACAGCCAGAGCGCGGACCCGGCGCGATAGACGAGATACCGCCCGTCGTCGCTCCACGCGTACGTCTCGGGCCCGATCGGCACCTGCTGGCCGCCGAGGAAGTGCCGCGGCCGGGTGGAGATGAGGTCGACGACGTAGACGACCGAGTCGTCGCCGGCAATCACGGCGTGGTGGCCGTCGGGCGCCACGGAGCCGATCTCGAAGCCCGGGTCAGGGCTGCTCGCCGCCGGCCCGAGGTCGGTGCGGGTCCCGTCTACGCGGTCGACGATCCACTCGTGGCACGACAGCTGATCGTCGCACTCGAGGGTGACCAGGGTGCGGGCACCGGCGGCGAGCACGTCGCCGGTGGAGATCCGCTGGATGCCGGTGCTGCTGACGTCGGCCCCGACGGCGTAGGTGCCGCCGCTCGCCCGCAGCAGTACATGGCCGGTGCCGTCGCTGCCGAGGATGGTCGTGCCCGCCGTGGAGATCGGCGGGCGCAGCGCGTGACCGTCGAGGTCGACGAGCTGTAGGAACGAGCCGGCGCCCGTGAAGTCCCTCGTCTCGATCCACAGCTCGCCCGGTCCCGGGCCGGCGAACATGCCCTCGGTCCCATCGGCGAGCAGTCCGCCGAGGGGCTCCGCTGGCTGCTCGCCGACCACCCGGTAGTTGGCGACGAAATCGAGCGGGCGCACGACCACCCAGTCGGAGCCGGCGACGGCGAACGTCGGCGCGCCACTGGCGATCGCCGGCGCGTCGATGGCGGTCGCCGTCCCGGCGTCGACGTCGATCTCGAGCAGACCGCCGCCGCCGATCACCTCGACGAGCCGCAGCCCGGTCGGCGTCGGACGCGCCAGACCCGGCACCACGAACGGCGTGCGTCGCGCCGGTCCGGGGCCGAACCGGCCGGGCGCGCTCGTCTGGCCGGCCGCCGTCGACGCCACGGCGGAGCCGGCCGCGGGCGTGGGTGGCGAAGTTTGGTTCGCGTCCGACGTCGGGATCGCCGGTGCCGAGCGGTCGACGGCTGTCGTCGACGTCGTCTGGCCCCGATCCTGGCCGGTGGCCAGCGATACGCCGATCAGGGCGACGACGCCGAGAACCGCTGCCGTCGGCACCCATCGGCGGCGAATCGTCCGCGTCCCGCCCCGAGTCCACCGGTGCCTGGCCCCGGGAGCCTGTCGGTGGACGTCGACGTCGCGCCACGGACCGTCGGAGCCTTCCGGTTCGAGCTCGAGCTCGATCTCGTCGGCCACATCGCCCAGTACACCAGATGCCGAACCGCCGTTCCGAACCGCCGTTCCGCCCGCCCGCCGACCGAACGTTGACGCGATACCAGCGACCACCGCCGTCAACCCGTCAACGTTCAGATCTCAACGTTCAGATCTCGACGTTCGACCCGTCAACGTTCCGCCCCGTCGGGCCGTCACCACCCGGCGGCCCGAGGCGGCTACTTCACGTTGACGCCGACCCCGTGGTAGCCGGTGGCGCCGTTCGGGGCGACGTCGGCCTTGTCGGCGGTCTGGACGGCGCCCGTGGCGTCTGTCGCCCGTACCTGCAGGATGTGGCGACCGGCGGGGGCGTCCCAGTCGAGCCACCACTGCCGCCAGCCGTCGACCGTCGGTTGGTCGGCGAGCGTCGCCGTCATCCACGGCCCGTCGTCCATCTGGACCTCGACCTTGCTGATGCCGCGGTGCTGCGCCCACGCCACGCCGGCCACGACGTTGTGGCCGATCGGCAGGTCGGCGGCGAGCCGGGGCACGTCGATGCGGCTCTGAGTCTTGATCGGCCCGTCCTTCGACCAGCCGCGCGGGATCCAGTAGCCGTCGAAGTCCTCGAGGGTGGTGACGGTGATCTTGTCGAGCCACTTTGTCGCCGAGACGTACCCGTAGAGACCGGGCACGACGAGGCGGGCGGGAAAGCCGTGGGCGCGGGGGAGGGGCTCGCCGTTCATGGCGACGGCGACCAGTGCGTCGCGCCCGTCGAGCGCGATCGCCGTCGGGAACCCGCACGTCCACCCGTCGACCGACCGGCTGGCGATCTGCGTGGCGCCCGGCTTCACCTTCGCCTCGTGGAGCAGGTCGGCGAGGGGCACGCCGAGCCAGCGGGCGTTGCCGATGAGATCGCCGCCGACCTCGTTCGAGACGCATGTGAGCGTGACGATGCGCTCGATCATCGGTCGGGCGAGCAGCTCGTCGTAGGTGATCGTGATCGGGTGCTCGACCATGCCGTCGATCGTCATCTTCCACGTTGCCGGGTCGATGGTGGGCGGCGAGAACGAGGTGTCGATGCGGTAGAAGTCGGCGTTCGGCGTGAGGTAGGAACCGACACCGCGGCCGACGGACGCCGCGTCGGGCACGGCCTGTGCCGGCGAGCGTGGCGTCGGCAGGGTCTGAGCCTGCGCGGTGCGCACGAGCACCTTGTCGCGGTTCGAGCGCACCGCCCGCCCGACGCCGCCGAGCGCAGCGGCGCCGATGCCGACCGCGCTCGCCTGCACGATGAAGCGACGTCGTTCGAACACAAGCGGCGACTCGGCGACGGGCGCCGCCGTCCGTCGGGCTCCTCCGGAGCGCGACGGGCGGGCCATCCACGCGAGCGCGCCCGCAGCGACGAGGGTGCCGACCATCGGGGGAAGCCAGTCGGCGCCGCGCGAGCCGGTTCGTGTCACGGCCGCGCCGACCCCGAGCGCGCCGACCACGCCCACCGCTGCGAGCGCCACCGGCAGCCGTCGCCGCGCGAGACGACCCGCGCCGGCGGCGGCGACGAGCAGCACGACCGTGATGCCGATCGTGAGCACCGTCTTGTCGCTCGTGCCGAAGTTGCGCACCGCGAACTCCTTCAGCCAGCGCGGTGTCTGGTCGACGAAGCGGTTGGCCACGGCCACGATCGGACCGTCGACCTTGGCGACGGCCGCTACGAACGAGGCCGCGCCGAGCCCGGCGCCGAGGGCGAGCAGGCCGGCGATGGAGCCCAATCCGGCAGCAGTTGACGGCTTGTCGGGCGTTGCGGACGGGGACGATCGGTCCGTGTTCTCGGTGTTGGTCATTCGGACACGCTCCTCGACGGCCGGGGTCGCCGGCTCGACGGTGGGGGGGAACGGAGGGGCAGGTGGATCTCGATACAACCTCCGGCACCACCCGGTGCACCGGACGACGTTAGGCCCGCATTGTTCGCGTCCTGCGGTGCGACGATGGTGTCGGTCCCGATGGCGATCGTGCCGCCGTGGGCGTCGACGATGCCACGGGCGATGGCGAGACCGAGCCCGGCGGTTCCGGTGGCGCGGTCGCGAGCCGGATCGGCCCGGGTAAACGGCTCGAAGGCGACGGGCCGGAAGTCGGCGGGAAAGCCGGGGCCGTCGTCGCGCACGGTAAGGCGGGCGGTGTGCGGGCCGGCCACCAGCTCGACGCTGACGCACGATCCGACCGGGCCGTAGCGCAACGCGTTGTCGATGAGGTTGCGCAACACTCGCGCCAGTTCGGGTGCTCCGCCGATCGTGATCGCCCGGCCGGAGCTGTGCGAGGCGAGCGTCAGGCCCCGACGGTGGGCCACCGGGATCATCGCCTCGACCGTGCCGTCGACCAGCTCGGCGAGGTCGACCTCGGTCGGCTCGAACCGGAACTGGCCGGCCTCGATGCGGGCGTACACGGTGAGGTCGTCGATCAGGGTCTCGACGGCGTCGAGCTGCGTGCCCATCGACGCCAGGTAGCGCGCCGGGTCGGGGGCGATGCCGTCCTGCAACGACTCGACCGTGGCCCGCAACGCGGCGAGTGGCGTGCGCAGGTCGTGACCGATCGACGACAGCAGGAAGCGTCGTTCGCCTTCGAGCCGCCGCCGACCGTCCTCGGCCAACGACAGCCTGGCGACCATGTGATCGACGGCGCGCGCCGCCTCGCCCAGCTCGTCGTGACGCACGATGCCGGTGCGCCCGTCGAGGTTTCCGGCGGCGACGCGCTGGGCGACGGTACCGAGCGTGCGCACCTGGGCGGCCAGCGGCCGGATGACCTGGATGGTGAGCAACGTGGAGAGCACGGCGGCGAGGACCACGACGACGCTCACCAGCTTGGCGTCGTGAGGGTTGAGGAACATTCGCGACGCGGCGAGCGACACCGACGTGACGACGAGCGCCGAGCCGGTGACGACAAGGGCGACGACCACGGTGGCGAGCCGAGTGGCGCGGGCGATCCATCCCCGGAACACCAGGCAGGCCACGACGGATCCCACGGTGGGAACGCCGACCAGGAACAGGATGTCCGGCCGGGCGTTCGCCGTCGGAGACAGCAGCAGCTCGATGGCCCCGACGGCGGCCAACGCGGCGACGAGCGGGGCGCCGACGAGCAGGCCGAACTCGCGGATGACGGAGAACAGGCGGCGCCCGGTCATGGCTCGAACCGGTAACCGACACCCCACACCGTGGTGATCCAGCGCGGATCGTCGGGGTTCGTCTCGATCTTGTTCCGGATGCGGCGCACGTGCACGGTGACGGTCGCAGCGTCCTGATACTCGGGGGACGAATCCCACACGTGGTGCAGCAGTTGCGAACGTGAGAACACCTGGCGGGGCGAGCGGGCGAGGAACGACAGCAGGTCGAACTCCTTCGGCGTCAGATCGACGGCGCCGTCGGCGAGCGTGACCTCGCGCGTTCGCGGGTCGACCCGAAGACCGTCGTACACGAGCGCCTCGCCGGCATCGGGCGTGCGGCGCGACCGGCGGAGCACCGTGCGCACCCGGGCCACGAGCTCGCGCGGCGAGAACGGCTTCACCACGTAGTCGTCGGCCCCGAGTTCCAGGCCGAGGACCCTGTCGGTCTCCTCGACCCGGGCGGTGAGCAGGATCACCGGGGGAGCGGCGTCACCGCGTAGTCGGATCGTACGCAGCACGTCGAAGCCGCTCTTGCCGGGCAGCATCACGTCGAGCACCACGAGGTCGGGCCGGAAACTGTCGACCGCTTCGATGGCGGCGGGACCGTCAGCCGCCTCGGCCACGGTGAACCCTTCGCGGGCGAGGTAGCGGCCGACTACTTCGCGCACCATCGGCTCGTCGTCGACGACGAGCACTCTTGCGGTCGGTTCGGTGGTGCCCGTCATACCCAGGAGGGTAGGACCGCCGGGTCCCCGCGTCACTCGTCAGGGGTTGGCGTTTTCGGAACGTTTCGCATCCCGTTCGGCCGACGACAGACCTTGAGAGGACGCTGACGGTCGCTGGCGCGCCGCGCGACGGCGGGCGAGAGGAGACGAGTGATGATCTGCCATCGGGCAAGGAGCCGCCCCGCGGGTCCGGGAACGGGTCGCTGACGTGCGCCGCGTCGTGGTGCTCGCCATCTTTGTCGCGCTGGCCATCGTGGCCGTCGCGGTGTCACGCCGCACCGCTCCGGAGGCGGTCACTGGCTCGGCCTCCCCCTCGGGAGCGGCGTCCGCCCTGGCGTCGTTCCCAGCGTCGGCGCCGGCGTCGGCATCGGCGTCGGCCCCGGCCCGCCCGGCTGTCCAGGTCCCGGTCCTGCCGACCCGTGCCGCGCCGTCGCTCGGGCTCGCATCCGGATGGATCAACTCGGCGCCGCTCGGGGCCGATCAGCTGGCCGGCAAGGTCGTGCTCTACGACTTCTGGACGTTCGAGTGCATCAACTGCCGGCACACCTTCCCGTGGGTCGAGGCGTGGCACGAGCGCTACGCCGCCGACGGGCTCGTGCTCGCCAGCATCCACACGCCCGAGTTCTCGTTCGAGGCCGATCCGGCGAACGT
>JAYUAM010000834.1:0-1173 GCA_043741295.1 Acidimicrobiia bacterium | reverse complement strand
GTGCGCCCATCCGTGCGGACGGTGGTCGGGCCGGCGACGGTAGGTGCGGTCGAAGGGTCGAGCATGGTCATCGCGGGCTCTCCGGAGAGCGAGAAGGGGCGGGTCTTGACGAAACTGAAACAAATGCTGCAACCGTTGGCACAACTGTATCAGTTGTGCCAAGCACTCGGTTCCGGCGTCGCCGGGTCTTCGGAGCCGGCGGGAGCGGGCTGGTACCGTCCGGCCCGTGCTGCCCTCGCCGCCCGCCTCCTCGTTCGCCAGCGACAACGCCGCCGGCGTGCACCCCTCGATCCTCGAGGCGCTCGCCCGGGCGAACCACGGTCCGGCCCTCGCCTACGGCAACGACGAGTGGACGAGGCGGGCCGTCGCCCGGTTCCGCGACGTCTTCGACGCGCCGGTGGAGGTCTTCTTCACCTGGGGAGGGACCGGGGCGAACGTCGTCGGGCTGCAGTGCCTGCTCGCGCCCTACCAGGCCGTCATCTGTCCGGCCGGCGCCCACGTCGCCGTCGACGAGTGCGGCGCGCCCGAGCGGTTCACCGGCTGCAAGCTCATCGACGTTCCGACGCCCGACGGCAAGCTGCGGCCCGAGCAGATCCTCGACCAGTTGCATGGTCTCGGCGACGAGCACCACGTGCAGCCGCGCGTCGTGTCGATCACGCAGTCGACCGAGCTCGGCACGCTCTACACGGACGATGAAGTCGCGGCGATCGCCGCCACCGCCCACGCCCACGGTCTGCTGCTCCACGTCGACGGCGCCCGCCTGGCGAACGCAACCGCCGCGCTCGGCGGCGACGTGCGCGCCTTCACCGCCGAAGCCGGCGTCGACGTGCTCACGTTCGGCGGAACGAAGGCCGGCGCAATGTACGGCGAGGCCGTCGTCTTCCTCGACCCTGCGCTCGCCGGGCCGGCGAAGTTCGTGCGCAAGCAGGCCGGCCAGCTGCCGTCGAAGATGCGCTACGTCGCCGCCCAGTTCGAGGCCCTGCTCGCCGACGACCTGTGGATCTCCCTCGCCGCCCGGGCCAACGAGATGGCCGACCGGCTGTACCGCCAGACGTGCGAGATCGCCGGCGTCACGATCGAACGGGCACCCGCGGTGAACAGCCTCTTCCCGATGCTGCCGAACGCCGCCGCCGAGACGCTGCGCGAGTGGTGCTTCTTCTGGCCGTGGGACCC
>JAYUAM010000833.1:0-3167 GCA_043741295.1 Acidimicrobiia bacterium | reverse complement strand
CGACCGAGGTTCTCGTCGGCGAGCGCACGGTGCGCGTGTCCAATCCCGACCGCGTGTACTTCCCCGACCTCGGGCTGACCAAGCTCGGGCTCGTCGAGTACTACCTCGTCGTCGGCGACGGCATTGTCAACGCGCTGCGCGAACGACCGTGCATGCTCCACCGCTTCCCGAAGGGCGTCGCCGGCGACAAGGTCCACCAGAAGCGCATACCCGCCGGCGCGCCCCCATGGGTGCAGACCGTCCGCCTCCACTTCCCTCGCTACGGGCAGCACGCCGACGAGTTGTGTGTCACCGAACTGGCCCAGGTGATCTGGGCGGTGCAGATGTCGACGGTCGAGTTCCACCCGTGGAACTCGCGACGCGCCGACCCCGAACGTCCCGACGAGTGGCGCATCGATCTCGACCCGATGCCGACGTGCCCGTTCGACCGTGTGCGGCGCGTCGCCGACGTCGCGCACGAGGTGCTCGACGAGCTCGGCGCCGTCGGCTGGCCGAAGACCTCGGGCGGGCGCGGCCTGCACGTGTACGTGCGCATCGCACCCGACCATGGCTTCGCCGAGGTGCGCCGCGCCGCGCTGGCCTTTGCCCGCGAGGTCGAGCGCCGCTGCCCGACCGACGTCACGACCCAGTGGTGGCGCAAGGACCGCGACCCCGGCGCGGTGTTCGTCGACTACAACCAGAACGTCCGTGACCACACCGTCGCCGCCGCCTACTCCGTCCGGGGGTTCGCCGACGGCCGGGTGTCCGCGCCGATCGACTGGGACGAGGTCGCCGACGTCGACCCGGCCGACCTCACCGTGCTCACGATGCCCGACCGGTTCGCCCGACTCGGTGACCTCCACGCCTCGATCGACGACGACGCCTTCCGTATCGAGCCACTGCTCGAGTGGGCCGACCGCGACCGCCGCCAGGGCGCCGACGAACCCGACGAACCCGACGAACCCGACGAGCCCGACGAGCCCGACGAACCCGACGAGCCCGACGAGCCCGACGAGCCCGACGACGTGCACGGCTGAGGGTAGGCCGGCACCGCGGAATCTGCTCTACTTCCGGCATGACCCCGCGCACCCCACTCCGGCGCCGCGGCGCCCTTCTTCTGGCGTCGGTGACGATCATCTCGGCGTGCTCGTCGTCAGGCACCAGCACTGCCTCGTTCTGCACCCGTCTCAAGGCGCTACCCGACCTCACCAAGGGCGTCACCGACGCCGTCACGGCAAAGGTCGCCTTCAAGAAGCTCGTCGACGAATACTCGTCGTTGGCGAGCGGCGCGCCGGCCTCGATCAAGCCCGACGTCCGGCGACTGGCCGACCAGGCGCAACGCTCGTACGACCTGCTCGCCAAGAACGACTTCGACTTCGCGAAGGCACAGGCCGATCCCGGTTTCGCCACGTTCTCGGCCGACTCCAACAGCGCCGAGGCGAAGGCAGGAAGTGCACGGGTCGGCGCGTACGCCAAATCCACGTGCGGGGTCGATCTCGGAGCGACGACCACGACGAGCACGCCCTGAACGGCGCCGCCGGGAATGCCCCTCTGCCTCCACGTTCGACACGGCGCAGCTCAACTTCGACGCCGTTGCGTTCTCGAAGCTCGCCGAGCACGACGGCCCGCCCGGTTTGGCCCGCCGGTCACCGGGTACCGACACACGATGGACGTGACGGTCAACCGCGTGCTCCCCGCAAGTCCCTACCAATCGCTTGCCGACTACGTGGCGGCTGGTGGCGGCGCCGGCCTCACGGCGGCACTCGCCGTCGCCCCCGACGTGGTCATCGGCGAGCTCGAGGCTTCGGGCCTGCGGGGGCGCGGCGGTGCCGGATTCCCCACGGGCGTCAAGTGGCGAACGGTGGCTTCGTACGCCTCGCCGCTGGCGTCCACCACGGTCGTGGTCAACGCCGCCGAGGGCGAGCCCGGCACTTTCAAGGACCGAGCGATCATCGACGCCAACCCGTACGCCGTACTCGAAGGCGCGCTCATCGCCGCCCACGCAGTGGGGGCGACCACGATCGTCGTCGCGACGAAGGCCCGGTTCACTGCGCAGGTTGCCCGGCTCCGCGCCGCCGTGACCGAGTTGCGAGAAGCCGGTCTTGTCGAAGGCATCGAGCTACGACTCGTCGAAGGACCGGCCGAGTACCTGTTCGGCGAGGAGACCGCGCTGCTCGAGGTAATCGACGGGCGCGCGCCGTTCCCGCGCATCGCCCCACCGTTCCGGCGCGGCGTCGATGAAGTGCCCGTCACCGAGAGCGACCCGATCGGCGCGAGCGGGCTGTCGGCCCCGGTGCAGATGGCCGAGACTGACGCCGGGAGCGACGCACCGCCGACACTCGTCGACAACGTGGAGACGATGGCCAACGTTCCGGCCATCATCGCCCGAGGTGCGGACTGGTTCCGGTCGTTGGGCACGCCCAGCTCGCCCGGCACGGTCATCTGCACGGTCACGGGCGCGGTGCGGCGACCCGGGGTCGGTGAGGTACCGATGGGGACCTCACTACGCGACGTGATCGACACCATCGGCGGCGGACTGGTGCCGGACCGCTCGTTGCGAGCCGTGCTCGTCGGCGTGTCGAGCGCGGTGATCACGCCCGACAAGCTCGACACCGCCCTGACGTATGAGGCGATGGCGGCGATCGGATCCGGTCTCGGCTCCGGCGGCTACGTGGTCGTCGGCGACGACGCGTCGCCCGTCGGCATCGCCGCCGGCATCTCACGCTTCCTCGCCGTGGAGTCCTGCGGCCAGTGCACGCCCTGCAAGCAGGACGGCGGCGAGATCGCCACACTCCTGGACGATCTCGCGAAGGGCACCGGCCAGGGCGACCACCTGGCCCGCATCGACAATCGTCTCGCCACGGTGGCCGATGGCGCTCGTTGCAGTCTTGGGCGCCAACACCACACAGTGGTCACGAGTGTGATCGCCGCCTTCCGGAGTGACTTCGAGGCGCGTCAAGGGGCGACGGCTGAACCGGTCGACGTGCTGCTCATGGCCGAACTCGTCGCCCTCGACGACGGCGGCGCCCACCTCGACGAGTCGTTTGCCGGCAAGCAACCCGACTGGACCTACGACGCCGAGGACAGCGGCAAGACGCCCGTCGAGCGCCTCACCGATCATCGGGCGGACGAGCCCGTCATCGGCACCGCTTGACCGGGTCGGGGCGCCCCGTCAACGCTGACCACAT
>JAYUAM010000832.1:0-1174 GCA_043741295.1 Acidimicrobiia bacterium | reverse complement strand
CGCCTGGAAGTGCAAGGGTGTCGACGCGTCCGGCCTCGCGGCGACGACCGCGGCGTCGTCGATGACGCTCGGCGGTCTGCTCAAGCACCTGGCCTTCGCCGAGGACCACTGGTTCTCCAAGTGGCTGCACGGCCGGGAGCCGTCGGCGCCGTGGGACACCGTCGACTGGTCGGCCGACCGCGACTGGGACTGGCACTCGGCCGCCGCCGACACGCCGGAGGAACTGCACGCGCTGTGGCGCGGCGCCGTCGAGCGCTCGCGCAGCCTCGTCGCCGAGGCACTCGCCGGCGGCGGCCTGGAGCAACCGGCCAAACGGACCTGGCCCGCCGGCGACGCGCCCAGCCTGCGATGGATCCTTCTCCACATGATCGAGGAGTACGCCCGGCACAACGGCCACGCCGACCTCCTGCGGGAAGCGGTCGACGGCGAGACCGGCGAGTAGACGCCTTGGCGGCCCGGCGTCGGGGCCTAACAGACCGGTGATGGCGCAGGGTCGGCCGGTAGCATCGCCGGTTGCTATGGCAGAGATCTCGATCATCCTCCCCGACGGCTCCTCGCGCTCGTACCCGTCGGGCACGACGGCCGGCGATGTCGCGGCGTCGATCGGCGCCCGCCTCGCCAAGGCGGCTCTTGCGGCGACCGTGAACGGCGACGAGGTCGACCTCAACGTGCCGCTCGCCGACGGCGCGTCGATCGCCATCATCACGCCCGAGGGCGACGCCGGCCGCCACGTGCTGCGCCACTCGACGGCCCACGTCATGGCCCAGGCCGTCACCCAGCTGTTCCCGGGGGCGAAGTTCTCGATCGGCCCGGCCATCGAGGACGGCTTCTACTACGACTTCGACCTTCCCGACGGGCGCACGTTCTCCGACGACGACCTCACGGCGATCGACGCCCGCATGCGCGAGATCGTCAAGGCGAACCAACCGTTCGTGCGCGACGAGCTGTCGGCCGACGACGCCCTCGTGCTCTTCGCCGACCAGCCGTACAAGTGCGAGATCATCGAGCGCGTGCGTGGCGCGGCGGGCGCGGGTGTCGCCAGCGGCGACGAGCTGGACGCTGGCGAGGTCGGTAGCGGCGAGACGATCAGCGTGTACCGCAACACGCCCGAGTTCGTCGACCTGTGCCGCGGACCGCACGTGCCGACGACGGGCCGCCTCGGCCAGTTCAAGCT
>JAYUAM010000831.1:0-7430 GCA_043741295.1 Acidimicrobiia bacterium | reverse complement strand
CCAGCAGGCCGCGCACGGCGAGCACGTACTCGCGCACGTCCACCCAACGCAGGGGCTTCTGACCGAGGGCGAATCGCCCGGTGAAGCCCGAGCCGACGGCCACGCTCACGCGGCCGGGTGCGAGCGCGACGAGCGTGGCGATCGCCGCCGCGTTGGTGATCGGGTGGCGCAGGCTCGGCACGAGCACCGCCGGGCCGAGACCGATCGTGGTCGTGCGCCGCGCGCACTCGGCGAGCGTCATCCACACGTCGGTGTAGAGCGCCGGCGAGTCGTACAGCCAGGCCCGCGCATAACCGAGTCGTTCGGCGGCCACGACGTGCTCGGGCGTGGCCATCGACGTCGCGAACGCGCACGACAGTTCGAGCCCCATGCGCGAAGCGTACGCGGGTGCAGCCTTCAGCGGCGGTCGAGGAGCAGCGACTGGTTCGAACGGCCGATGCGGCCATCGACGTCGAACAGCGCGCTGTCCGAAAGGCCGACGCCGAGCGGCCCGTGATGCGTGGCGCTCGCCATGGCGATCCACTCGCCGACCGGCGGGCGGAAGAGGTGGATCGTGAGATCGGGGTTGATGAAGAGATGCGAGTCGAAGGGGAGCACGCCGGAGATGCCGTTGGCGAAGTCGGCCGCACCGGCGACGCGCTGCAACGGCGTGAGTGCGACGTCGGGCAGCACCGGTACGCGCAGGCGGATCCAGTCGACGATCGGCCCTGGGCGTTCCCATGCGCCCTCGACGACGCGGTGCTCGGTGGCCGCGTTGTGGAACCCGAGGTAGCCGACGGCCCAGCCGCCGGCCGCCGAACCGGTGTCGGGTGCGGGCGGCGCCGGCTCGTGGGCGAGCAGGGGTCCGAGCTCGGGATCGTCGAGCGGGAGAGCGACGTCCGCCTGACGGATGCGCAGGGCCCGCGCCCGGGCGAGCACACGGCCGGTGGCGGCGAGGGCGAGCGTGGCCTCGACGAGGGACACCTTGCGGCCCGGGCGCGTCACCTCGGCGCGCACGACGAGCGGCTCCACCGGCACGGGCCGTTCCAGCTCAACGGTGAGGCGGGCGACGAACCAGTCGACGTGCTCGTCGTCGCTGCTCGTCAAGTTGCTGCTAACCGATTCGACCGCATGGGCGAGGAGCATCGCCGTCGGCCCACCGTGGAGCGAACGTTCGTCCCACGGACCGCGGGCGAGATCGGTCGGAAGCACCGCCGCGTCGCCGACTGGGACGAACAGCGAGCCGGCTTCGAGGTCGGGGGCCGGCGGCGAGTCGCTCATGCCCCGAGCCTACGGACCGAGCGGGTTGGCCTCCTGCCGAAGGTCAGTCGTCGCGCAGCAGGACAGCGCGGCGGGGCCAGGTGGCGAGCCAGAACACGATCGCCGCCACGATCGGCAGCGCGAGCCCGAGCCCGAGGGCGGTCGACCACGGGAACCGCAGGTCGGTACGGCCACCGTTGCTCCGATTGTGTTGCACGACGAAGACCGCGCCGGCCATGGCCCCGAGTGTCACCCCGAGCACCGCGCCGATGCCCGAGGTCATCAGTGCCTCCCAGGCCCGCAGAGATCGTCGCAGGCGGGGCGGCGCACCGAGCGCGAGCAGCGTCGCGTCGTCGGCCCGCCCTTCGGCAGCGCTGAGGGCTAGGCCGATGGCGGTAACGCCGAGCGCCGCCCCGGTAGCCGTGAGGAGGAGCAACAGCTGGAACAGCCGCTTGCTCGACGGCTCGTCGGCGAACTGGATCTGGACGCGGACGTCGTCTCCGCCGCGTTCGACGGCGGACTCGGCCTCGTCGCCGAGGTCGCTCTGCAGCTGGCGGAGCTGACGGCGCTGGGAGCTCGTGAGCGGGTGCGCTGCCCGCATGACGACGGTAGGGCCGGTCCGTGCGAGGGCGAACTCGGCAACGAGCGCGTCGGGCATCACGACGAGCGGGGGCGCGGTGATCGTGCGGCAGCCGGACGGGTCGCAGATCTGCGCTCCGCCGTACCGGTAGTCGGTTACCAGGGTCGGCAACTCGACGGCGTCGACGGAGCGGTTCTCAGTCGGCGTCGTGGTCGCCGGGACGCCCCGGCTTGTCGCCTCGTCGACCCGGCCGAAGCCGACATGCCCACCGACCACGAGCCCGGGCCCGAGGACGAGCGCGGAGCCGTGCTCCCACGCCTCGATCGTCGCGACCGGGACGCCCATCGCCGCGAGCGAGGCTCGATCCGAGGACACGAGCGTGCCGGCTTCGTCGGGCGTTTCGGGTGCCACCGAGGTCGTCGTCGGGCTCGTCACTGCCCACTGGCTGTGTCGCGTCGCGCTCGACGGGTCGTACAGGTACACGTAGGCGTATGGCGCGGATCCACCTACGATCGCCAGAACCCGGGCGGCCACGTCGGCGGGAATCGACGTGGCGGTCGTCAGGTCCTCCGGCGTGTTCGCGATCGTGGAGAGCAGGACCCGGCTCTCGTCGGGGCGCGACCCACCCTTCGGAACCGAACGTGCGGCCGCCGTCGTCGCCACGAAGGCTGCGGCTCCGACCGTCACCAGGATCGCCGACGCGATCGGGCCGGTGCGTCCGCGGCTGCGCGTCATCGTGCGGGCGGCGAGGCGGGCCGGTCCACGTAGGTGGGGTGCCAGGCGGTCGAGGCGGGCGATGATCCGGGGTGTCGACAGCACGGCCCCGAGCAGCACGGCCAGCGCTGCTGCGGTGTAGGCGATCAAGGACCGCACGCTGTCGCCGGAGCTTCCTCGTGCGGCCGTCCCGAGGCCGACGAGGCCGCCGACGAACAGCACGACCCCGGCGACCGGTACCGAGTTGCGCAGCGGCGCGAGCGGGCGACGCCCGGCGAGGGCCACGAGCACGGGTGCCCGGCCGGCCCCGATCGCAGGCGCTGCGGCGGCGAGCGTGGCGGCCGTGATGGCGAGCGCGGCGATGATCGCCAGGTCGACAGGTCGGGTGCGCAGGCCCGGCACTACGAAGTTGATGAGCCGATTGAGTCGTGGCGCCATCGCCGCGACCCCGAGCGCTCCAAGGCCGAACCCAGCGACCGCCCCGAGCACACCCGTGAACGCCCCTTGGGCGAGAACCACCCGCCGCACGTCGCTCGGTGACCCACCGCTGGCCGCCGCCAGACCGAGGGTGCGGAGCTGACGTCGGGCACCGGCGGCGAACGCCGCGCTCACGACGATGCCCACGATGGCGAGCGCCACGGTGCCGGCGGTGTAGAGACCGAGGATGGCTACGTACCGCCGGTTGTCGAAGCCTTCCGAGCCCGGCGCAGCGGTCCGCTCTCGGGCGACGACGTTGATGTTCGACGGTGAGATGCCGGCGAGCCGCCCGGCTGGCGCGCGCACGAAGCGACGGATCTGCTCGTTCGGGAACACCCCCGCAGGCGGCATTCGCAAGATGACGGCATCGGCGTCGATCTGCTCGGCGAAGCGGAAGATGCCGGTGACGGTCCAGGCCTGGCCGGTCCGCCGGAGCGTCACGTGGTCGCCGACGGCGACGTGGTACCTCCGGGCCGCCGACTCGCTAACGGCCGCTTCGTCGCCCGTGAGCGGTGCCGTGCCGGCGGTGAGGTCGTAGGCGCCGCGCAGCAGCGGGTTGGCGAGATCGGCGACGTGCAGGCTCACGTAGCGGAACTTCTCGCCCACCTTCATGCGCCCGAAGTAGAGCTGGGTGACATCGGTGTGCTCGACGTCGGCGAGCGTGTCGGCGCCGGTCGCCCGATCGTTTGCGGCGAGGTTGAAGATGTCGAGGCGCGCGTCGGCCGCTGAGCCGAGGCCAATCAGGTCGCGCTGGTGCGACGTCAGGTTCGCGGTTCGGATCATCACCTCGGCGAACACCATCGCGCCGACGGGGACGGCGATGAGCGCAACGACGAGTAGAGCGCGACCCTTCGCTCGCATGAGCTCACGACGGGCCAGTCGCAGCGTGGCTCGCCAGCCCGCGCGCCTTCCGCCAGGGGCGCGATCACGGCCGCTCGCCCGGACGAGGGGTCGGGCGCTCAGGGTGGTGTTCATCGTTCGCCGCCGATCGGGCCGTTCGCGTCGCTCGCGTCGCTGGAAGCGATCGAGCCGTTGGTCGAGCCGCCGGCGTTGCGCTGCGGCGCCACGATCTGGCCGTCGCGCAAGGTGACGATGCGGTCGGCGAAGCTGGCGAAGCGCGGCTCGTGGGTTACGAGCACCACGGCCACCCCCTGGGCGGCTCGGGCGGCGAGCAGTTCGAGCACCGCCTCGCCGGTCACCGTGTCGAGTGCGCCGGTCGGTTCGTCGGCGAGCAGCACCTGTCGTTCACCGACGAGGGCGCGGGCGATCGCCACGCGCTGTTGCTGGCCGCCCGAGAGGTCGTCGGGATAGCGGTCGGCGAGCTTGTCGATGCCGGCGTCGGCGAGCGCAGCTCGGGCCGCGGCGCGGGCGCGCCGGGCGTTCAGCCCGCCGAGCTCCAATGGCAGCATCACGTTCTCCACTGCGGTGAGGGAGGGGATGAGGTTGAGCCGTTGGAACACGTAGCCGACGGTCGTGCGGCGCAGCGCCGCCAGTTCGGTCGGCCCGAGCCCCGACAGGTCCTCGCCGCCGACGATCACGTGGCCGGCGGTCGCCACGTCGAGCCCGCCGGCGAGGTTGAGCAGCGTCGACTTCCCCGAACCGCTCGGGCCCATGATGGCGACGAACTCGCCGGCGGCGATGCTCATCGTCACGCCGGCGAGGGCGTACACGTCGTCGTCGCCATCGCGGTAGCGACGCTCGACGGCACGGAACTCGCACACGGCCCGGCCCGCCGCGTCCGGGGACGGCGATGTTTCTCGAGACGTTGGCGACGACGCTGCGGCGAGGGTTGTGGGAGCGGAAGCCATGGAACTCTCCTGGTTCGGTGCTGGTGACGGCGCCGCGGGCGGTGACGGTGGTGCGGTTGATGTGGCCGGCGACGGTGTCGCGGGCCACGGTTCCGGTGCGGTCGGCGCTGCGAGCCCGCCCGGTTCGGGGGTCGGCTCGGGGGTCGGTTCGGGGGTCGGTTGGTCGCTCATCGGTTCGGCCTCGTCCGGCGGCCGGCGCTGGCGACGGGCTGACGGGTGGCGACGCGGGCCTCGACGACGTCGAGCCAACGAAGGCTCGACTCGGTGCGGGCGAGCAGCGCGTCGAGCAGCAGGTCGGCCGTGAGGTCGCCGTCACCGTTCAACCGTTGTCGTTGTCGTCGATGGCGGCGCAGCAGCTCGTGCAGCGCCTGGCGTTCGAGATCGATGACCACGAGCGGGTCGACGCCCTCGGTCTTCGTGGCGAGCAGCACCTTGATGAGCAGCTCGTCGCGCGGCGGTGCTGACTCGCCGACGGGCTCGGCGAACCATGACGCCAGCTCGCGCCGCCCGGTGGCGGTGAGGTGGTAGAGCTTGCGGCCCTCGTCGTCGGCCGGGCCGGCCACGACGCAGCCGTCGCGCTCGAGCCGGTCGAGCGTGGTGTACACCTGCCCGACGTTCAGCGACCACACGCCGGCGGTGTCGGCGTCGAACTCGCTCTTCAACTGGTACCCGTACTTCGGATCGCTGGCGAGCAGGGCGAGCAGGCCGGCACGAACTGACATGTACCGAGTATGCATACCGTCTTGACCCGAGTCAATACCCGGTATGCAAGAACACGGGCCGGGCTGCGGTCGGACGGACACGCATCGGCAAGAGCGGTCGGGCGGGCGAACAGGAATCGGGAACGGCGGTCGGGGGCGTAGCGTCTCGCGCTCATGGGCCCGCCGCGGAACCTGCCGACCCGTTCGGCGCTCATCCTGGCCGCGCTCGCCCCGGCCTCGATGCTCGCGCTCGACCCGGCGGGCTGGTCGCCGTTCACACCGGCGAAGTGGCTCGCGGTCACCACGCTCGTCCCCGCCGGCACCGCAGTGGCGCTTGGCCGACGCGCACGCGGCCGGACGGTGGTCCCGAACGCCCGCCCCGCCGGCACTGCCGCTCCGCCCAGCCGACGATCGCCCAGCCGACGATCGGCCGCCGGAGCGGATTCTCGTCACGTCCGGCCCGACGAAAACGCGACGAACGGTGACAAGAACGATCGCGCCGGGCCCGCGATGGTCGTGCCGTCGACGCAGTTGCACCGCGCCACGCTCGTCGCGTTCGCGTTGTTCCTCGGGTGGACGATGGTCAGCGCGGCGTTCGGCGACGATCGCCTGTACGCGTGGCTCGGTACGCCCGAACGCCACTTCGGCGTGCTTGCCTGGCTGCTCTGCATGCTCGCCTTCGTCGCCGGGCAGTCGCTCCGGCGCGCCGTCGACGTCGTCGTCGTGCTCACCGGACTCGTGGTCGCCGGCGTCGGCGTCGGCGCGTACTCGATCATCGAGTGGGTGTGGCGGGCGCCGGTGGCCGTCGACGTCGTGACCAGGCGGTTGGGCGGGCCGTTCGGGTCGGCCGCCTACCTGGGTGCGGCGTGCACGCTGCTCGTCCCGGCGCAGGTCGGGATCGCACTCGATGGCGAGGTGCCGAACTGGCTGCGACGAGCGGCCGCCGTCGGTGCCGTGCTGACGATGGTCGCCCTCGTCGGCAGCGGAACCCGTGGCGCGTGGCTCGCGGTAGCCGGGGCCGTGGTCATGGCCGTCCTCGTGCGCGTCGGCTGGCGACAGGCCCTCGTCGCTGCGGCGGCCGTCGTGATGGCGGCGGGCGCGCTCGCTCTCGTCCCTCGCGTCCGCGCTGTCGCGACGCGCCAGGGTGGTGCCGAGGGGGCGGCGCGGCTCGACGAGTGGCGCGTCGGCGCGCGCATCGTCCTGCGCAACCCGATCGTCGGCGTGGGCCCCGAGGGTTACCGCATCGCCTTCCCGACGGCGGTCGACGCCGCCTACGAACGAGCGCACGGTCGCGCCGAGACCCCCGACCGCAGCCACGACGTCGTGCTCGACATCGCCGCCACCGTCGGGCTCCCCGGCCTTGTCTCGTACGGCGTCCTGCTGGCGCTCGTCGGCCGGCTGGTGTGGCGCGCCGTGCGTCGGGCACCGCCGTGGCGGGCGGGTCTGGCGGTCGCGCTCGTCGCCTACCTCGCCCAGCAGCTCGTGCTCTTCCCGCTCGCCGAACTGGAACCACTGGCCTGGCTGCTCGCCGGTCTCGTCGTCGCGTGGGAGGCCGCGCTCGCCCAGCTGCCGGCCGCCGCGCCGGCCCACCGTGCGGTCGACGGTGCGGACGGTGCGGTCGACGGTGTCGACGGTGTCGACGGTGTCGACGTGGTCGCGCGCGGTGGTCCGGACGAACTGTCCCGGTCTGTGGACGTAGGCGTCTCCAGGTCGGGACAGTTCCCGGCGGCCGACGCCGACGCGCCAGCAGCTGGGTCGGTCGCCGCGCCGGCGCTGGCCGCCGCCCGCCGACTGGCCGCCGCCCGCCGACTGGCCGCCGCTCGCCGACTGGCTGCCGTCCGCCGGCTTGCGCGCGGATCGGTGGCGACAATCGGGGCCGACGAGGCTCGGGTCGGCACGGTCCGGCGGCCG
>JAYUAM010000830.1:0-7433 GCA_043741295.1 Acidimicrobiia bacterium | reverse complement strand
CACGCTGGTCGCGCCGATCGACGGCGCGCTGACGGCCGACGTCGAGCCGCTCGCCGTCGACCGGCTGCCCGGCCCGGACGACGTGTCGTGCGTGATCTACACCTCGGGCACAACGGGCAGCGCCAAAGGCGTGGTGATCACGTGGGCCCAGATGAGTGCGACGATCGGCCGCATCCCCCGCGTGTGGCTGAGCGACGCGGACGCCGTGTATGCGTGCTGGCCGATGTTTCACGTCACTGGGCGCTCGCCGTTGTGCACCATGGCCGACGTCGGCGGGCGAGTCGTGCTGCGCGAGAAGTTTTCGTTGGGGGACTTCTGGCCGGACGTGCGGGCGCACGGGTGCACGAGCACGACGATCGGCGCGGTCACCGCGCTGCTGCTCGCCGTGCCTCCGAGGGCCGACGACGGCGACCACCCGCTGCGGCACGCACTGTTTGGCAAGGTCGGCGCGTCCGGCCTCGCCTTCCTGGACCGCTTCGGCGTGCGCGGCCTGGCGTTCTACGGCAGCACGGAGGCGGGATTCCCGATCCTCAACCGCGCAGTGAGCCCGGACAACGCCGACACGATCGGCACGCTACGGCCGGGGTACGACGCTCGGGTGGTCGACCCCGAAGGTGCCGACGTGACGCTCGGTCACGCCGGTGAGCTCTGGATCCGTCCGCCTGCCCGGCAGCTCGTCCTGCGCGAGTACCTCGACGACCCGGAGCGCACCGCCGCCGCGGTGGTCGACGGCTGGTATCGCACGGGCGATGCGGTGCGCCGGTGCGCCGGCGGCGGCTTCGTCTTCGTCGACCGGATGCGCGACACGATCCGCCGCTTCGGCGAGAACATCTCGTCGTCGGCGATCGAGGATGCTGTCGCGGCGGACGCCGAGGTGCTCGAGTGCGCCGCGATCGGCGTGGCGTCCCCCGTCACCGGCCAGGAGATCGCGCTGCTCGTCGTGCGCCCGCCGGGCGTCGACACCGACCCGGCGGCGCTCGCAGCGCGGCTGCGCGACGTGCTGCCCCGACACATGCTCCCCGCCTACATCGCGCTGGTGGACGAGTTCCCGCGCACCCCCACCGGCAAGGTCCGCAAGGCCGAACTGGCCGAGCGGTTCGTGCCCGATGCCGCCTGGAAGGCACCTCGATGACCCACGAGCGGGACGAGGGCGAGCGGCTGCGCGCGCTTTCGAGCTGGAGCGCCGAGCTCGTGGGCGAGCCCGAGGTCGTGCTGACGCGCCGGCCGGGTGGCGGCCGCCACGAGGCCTGGGACGTCGCCGCCGCCAATGGGAGACGCTGGTTCCTGCGCGCCGACAACGGCCCGCCGAGCGAGACCGAGCACTACACACTGCGCCGCGAAGCCACGATCTACCGAGCCGTGCACCGGATCGGGCTGCCCAGCCCGGCGGTGCTCGGGGTGCACCCGACGTTGGAGGCGGTGCTCCTCGAGCACGTCGAGGGCGGCGCCGCCTTCGCCCGCCTCGACCCCGCCCGCCAGACCGAGATCGTCGACGACTTCGCGCCGTGGCTCGCACGGCTGCACGCCGCCGACTCCGCCGGTGTCGAGCTGCCGGGCGTCGAGCTGCCCGGGATCGGCCCGGCCGGCACGATCGAGCAGCACGTGCGCCACGAGCTCGACCTGTGGGAGGCCCGGCTCGATGCGAGCGGCGTGCCCGATCCGCTGCTGAGCGCGTGCTACCAGTGGCTGCGCGACAACGTCCCCGACACCGGCGACACGCTCGCTTCACTCGTGCAGGGCGACACCGGCCCCGGCAATTTCCTCCACGACGGGCACCGTGTCACCGCGTTCCTCGACTTCGAGCTCGGCCACCTCGGCGACCCGATGGAGGACCTCGCATGGGTCGGCACGCGCAACGCCCAAGAGCCGGTGCCCGACTTCGAGCGGTTCCTCTCGCGCTACGCCGAGTCGGCCGGCGCAGCGCCCGACCGGGCCCGCATCCGTTACCACTTCCTGTTCGCCGAGCTGCGGATCGCCACGCTCGGCGCCGAACGTACGGGCGGGCGGGCCGACCTCGAGGCCGAGCACGGCAACCAGCTGATCTACGGCGCGCTGCACCGTCGGCTCACCGTCGAGGCCCTCGCGGCGGTGCTCGACCGACCACTGCCGCCGGCCAAGCTGCCGACGCTCGCCGACACCGCCGACACCCGGTACTTCGACGGCATCCTCCACCAGATCCCGACGATCCTCGTCCCGAGCGTCGCCGACCCGTACGCCGCCCGCCGGCTGAAGAGCATGGCCCGCGTCGTGAAGTACCTGCGCGAGGTCGATCGGGCCGCCGACACGCACGCGGCCGCCGAGCTCGACGACCTCGCGTCGGTGCTTGGTTCCCGACCCGACACGATCGCCGGCGGCGAGGCCGCGCTGCTCGACCGGGTGCGCGCCCGCAGGATCGTCGCCGCCGACCTGCTGGCGTACGCCATCGGGCAGGTGGCCCGCCGGACGCAGCTCGTCGGCCCGGCGATGGGCGTGCTCGCCACCCGCCACCTCCCCAGGATCTGATCGCCGGTACCGGAATCAGCGAGCGGGGCACGGACCGATCAACCGGTTCTGGCGTTCCACGCGCCCGTACAACGTGCACTGGCAACGCCAAAACCAGCAGTCCGTCAGCGGCCCAGGCTCAGCGGATGGTGAAGCCGGCGTCGAGCGGCAGGGCGACGCCGGTGATGAACTTCGCCTCGTCGGACACGAGCCAGGCGACGGCGTTGGCGATGTCCTCGGGCTGAAGCAGCTCGATCGGCAGCGCGTTCTGCATCGCGGCCAACGCTGGGTCCCCCGAGGCGAACATCGCCGCCATCGCCTCGTTCATCACCATGCCGGTGGCGACACCGGTCGGGTGGATCGTGTTGACGCGGATCATGTGCTTGGCGAGGTCGTTGGCGATCACCTGCATGTAACCCACGAGCCCGCGTTTGGCCGCCGTGTAGGCGGCGCCCCCGGTCTTCGGCGTACCGGTGCCCTTGAGGCCGGCCGAGGAACTGGTGATCACGATCGAGCCGCCATTGCCGCCGTCGATGAGGTGCTGGGTGCACGCCTTCACCGTGTGGAACACGCCGGTGAGGTTCGTGCCGATGATGTCGTTCCACAGGGTGAGGAAGTCGTCCGGCTCGTCGCCGAGTCGGACGATGCCGGCGTTGGCGATGACGATGTCGAGCCGTCCGTAGCGCTCGACGCCCTGGTCGATCGCCGTCTTGACCGCTGCGTATTCGCGCACGTCGGCCTTCGTCGCGATCATCGCCGCGCCCTGGGCCTCGACGAGCTTCACGGTCTCGGCCAGGTCCGCTTCGCTCGCGTTCGGGTAGTCCATCGACGCGATGTCCTCGCAGATGTCGATGCCGACGATCTTCACGCCTTCGCGCGCAAGACGCACCGCGTGCGCTCGACCCTGACCACGTGCGGCACCCGTGATGAACGCCACCTTCCCCTCGAGCGACATGTCCGACCCCTCGTTCGTGCGGCAGTTTGCCGCGCCTCGCCGCGAATGTAGTGTCCTCTTTTGGGGGCCGCATCAGGTGGCCGACTGGTGTCGAGGAGGCCGGGTTGAAGCCGAGTCCGTTCACGTATCACGCGCCCGAGCGCGTCGACGAGGCCGTCGGGCTCCTCGCCGAGCACGCCGACGGTGCCAAGGTGCTCGCCGGCGGTCAGAGCCTCGTGCCGATGATGTCGTTGCGCCTCGCGGCGTTCGCCCACCTCGTCGACCTCAACCGGGTTGCCGGGCTCGCCGACATCGAACGCATCAACGGCCACGTCCGCGTCGGTGCCCTGGTGCGCCAGGCGATCGCCGAGCACGATGCCACGGTGGCCGCCGATGTGCCGCTGATGGCCCGGGCTCTGCCGCACATCGGGCACTTCCAGATCCGCAACCGGGGAACGGTGGGCGGCTCCATCGCCCATGCTGATCCGGCGTCGGAACTGCCGGCGGTGGCCCTCGCGCTCGACGCCACGATGGAGGCGGCCGGACCGGGGGGACCACGCGAGATCGCAGCAGCCGACTTCTTCGAGTCGACGTGGCAGACGACACTGGCCGGCGACGAGATCCTCACCGCCGTCCGCTTCCCGGTGTGGGGTGCCCACAGCGGGTTCGCCGTCGAGGAGATCGCTCGCCGCCACGGCGACTTCGCGCTGTGCGGTGCAACCGTCGGCGTCACACTCGACGGGGGCGCCGTAACCAAGGCGGCCATCGCGCTGTTCGGAGTCGGTGCCACCGCCGTGCGGGCAACCAGCGCCGAGGCCGCGCTCGTGGCCGCCGGCTCCGGGGCCGACCTCACCGTGATAGGGCTCGAAGCGGCCGCGTCGCTCAACCCCACCGACGACCTCCACGCATCGGGTTCGTACCGCAAGAAGGTCGCCGCCGTCGTCGTCCGACGAGCGCTCGCCCGCGCCATCGAGGAGGCCCGCTCATGAGCTCCGACCACGCCACGATACCCGCCGTCACGGTGAGCCTCACCGTCAATGGCCGGGCCCGAACCGTCACGTGTGAGCCGCGCAAGCTGCTCTCCGATGTCCTGCGCGAAGACCTCAACCTCACGGGCACCCACGTCGCCTGCGAGCACGGCGCCTGCGGGGCGTGCACCGTGCTGGTCGACAGCGCCGCCGTTCGCTCGTGCCTGCTGTTCGCTGCCCAGATGAACGGCACCGAGGTGACCACGGTTGAAGGCCTCGCCGGCGCCGACGGCACGATGAGCACGGTCCAGACCGCGATGCAGGACAACCACGGGTTGCAGTGCGGGTTCTGCACGCCCGGCATCGTCGTGTCGCTCACCGCCCTGCTGCGCGACAACCCCGACCCGACCGACGACGAGATACGCGAGGGACTCTCGGGCAACCTCTGTCGGTGCACCGGGTACCAGGGCATCGTCAACGCCGCCCGCCAGGCCGCCCGCGGCATCGTCACCAGCAACGGAGCGCACCAGTGACCGCCGCAACGACCCCGAGCACCGCTAGCCAGCCCACCCCCGCCACCACGGCGGCCGGCCGTTACATCGGCCAGTCGGTCAAGCGGCGGGAGGATCCCCGCCTGCTCACCGGGCACGGCCGTTTCGTCGACGACGTGACGATGCCGGGCACCCTGCACGTTGCCTTCGTGCGTTCGAACGTCGCGCGCGGCAACATCACCAGGCTCGACATCAGCGAGGCCCTGAAGGTGCCTGGCGTCGAGGCGATCTACGTCGGTGCCGATCTCAACCCGGGATGCCAGCAGTTCTGGGCCACGATGACCGGCCCGCCGATCGAGATGGGCGGCCAGACGCCGTACCCGCCCGGCAGCGTGCTGGCCAACGACGACGTGCGCTACGTAGGCGACCCGATCGCCGTCGTCATCGCCACGTCCCGCTACGTAGCCGAGGATGCCGCGGACCTCGTCGTCGTCGAGATCGACCCCAAGCGACCGGTGCTCGACATGCACGAGGCGGTGACGACGGGCGAGATGGTGCACCGCGAGTTCACCACGAACGTGAGCCAGGACATGCCGATGCCGGCGGTGCCGCAGGTCGACGAGATGATCGCCGCCGCCGCCCACGTCGTGACCCGCACGTTCCGCGGGGCCCGCGCCACGAACGTACCGATGGAGCCGCGAGGCCTCGTCGTCCAGTACGACCGGTACCGCAGTCAAATGGACATCCGCGCTGCAACGCAGTCGGTGCACGAGATCAAGTCGTTCGCCGCCCGGCTCACCGGACTGCCCGAATCACACGTACGGGCGGTGGCCGAAGACGTCGGTGGCGGCTTCGGCCAGAAGATGATGGTGATGCGCGAGGAGGCGGCGGTGATCGCCGCCGCCTTCAAGCTCGGCACGGTGCCGGTCAAGTGGATCGAGGACCGGCGCGAGAACCTGATGGCGTCGAACCAGGCGCGATCGGAGGAGGGCACGCTCACCGTGGCCACCGACGCCGAAGGCCACATCCTCGCCATCAAGGTCCACTTCCTCGAAGAGGTCGGCGCCTACCCGCCCTCGGCGGGAGCCACCTCGGCCCTTGCGATGGGCGTGTTCCCGGGCCCGTACAAGATCCCGGTGGTGCTCCCCGGCTGCACCGCCGTCTACACCAACACCGTCGGCAAGTCGGCCTACCGCGGGCCGTGGGCACTGGAGACGATCTTCCGCGAGCAGATGATGGACCACGTCGCCCGCGAGATCGGCATGGATCCGATCGATTTCCGCCGGGTGAACGTGGTCGGGCCGGCCGACCTGCCGTACACGACGGCGACGCAGATGGTGTACGAGACGGTGACGCCGACCGAGACCCTGGAGCAGGCAGTCGAGATGATCGGCGCCACGGCCTTCCGAGCCGAGCAGGCCAAGGCTCGCGCCGAGGGTCGGCTACTCGGCCTGGGTGTCGCCGGCTACGTGGAGCCTTCGGCGATCGCCTTCGGAATCTTGTCGAGTGACCCCGCGGTGCTGAGCATCGACCCGAGCGGCCGGGTGCAGATCCGCCTCGGCACCGGCAGCCACGGCCACAGCATCGAGACGACGATCGCACAGGTGGTGGCCGAGCACCTCGGTTGCAGCTTCGACGACGTCGTCGTGATCCAGGGCGACACCAACACCTCGCCCACCGGTCCCGGAACCGGTGGCAGCCGCACCGCGGTGATCGCCGGCGGCGCGGCCCAGACGGCAGCCGTCGAGCTGCGGGCCAAGCTCGTGCAGATCGCCGCCAAGCTCCTTGAAGCCAACCCGGACGATCTGGAGGTCAACGAGAGCGTCGTCTCGGTGAAGGGCACGCCGCAGGCGGCCGTGCCGTTCGCCCAGCTGGCGATGATCGCCCACATGGCCCCGGAGATGTTGCCCGAGGGCATGGCGATGGGGCTCGAAACGTCGGTCCGCTACGCCGCACCGACCCCGTTCACGTGGTCGAACGCTACCCACGCCTGCACCGTGGAAGTCGACCCGGAGACCGGCATGGTGAAGATCCTTCGCTACGTCGTGTCGGAGGACTGCGGCAAGATGATCAACCCGATGGTGGTCGAGGGCCAGATCGCCGGTGGCGTCGTGCAGGGCATCGGCGGCGTGCTGTTCGAGAACATGGCCTACGACGCCGATGGCAACCCGCTGGCGACCACCTTCCTCGACTACCTTCTGCCGACCGCGCCCGAGATCCCCGACATCGAGTACGGGCACATCATCACTGCGTCCAACACCCTTGGCGGCTTCAAGGGCATGGGGGAGGGCGGTGCGATCGGTTCACCGCCCGCCCTCGCCAACGCGATCAACGACGCACTGGCCCACCTCGGTGTGCAGACCACCAGCTTTCCGCTCGGCCCGAGCGAGATAATCGACGCCATCGAGGCGGCGGCGCGCTGACGCACTCGATAGCCGATGGACCGATCGCTTGGCCCGCGGCTCACCCGGGCGGCGGCCGGCCGAACCGCGGCTCGCGCTTGTCGACCCAGGCCCGCACCGCTTCGCGGTGATCGTCGGTCTGCGCGCTGGCGACCAT
>JAYUAM010000829.1:0-1176 GCA_043741295.1 Acidimicrobiia bacterium | reverse complement strand
GATGGTGGAGGCGGCCGGATAGACGATGAGCGTGCCGAACAGGCCCATCTGCACCTGCAGCTGCGGGTCGGTACCGCTCTTGTAGAGGTAGGTGCCTGGCTTCGCCGCCGTGAACGCGTAGGTGACCGACTGGCCGGCGTCGGCGCCCTGCACGAGCGACGTGAGATCGCCGTTGGCGTTGGCCTGCGGGCTCACCGGGGCGGTTCCCACGGTGACACCGTCGATGCCCGGGAACTGGATCGAGGTCGGCACCTTGAGGTCGTTCTGCAGCGTCACGTTGACGGTGTCCCCCTCGGTCACGCACAGGACCGGGCCGGGGAACTGGAACGAACCGCGAGCGGTGTAGCTCCATGTGTAGATGGCGTTGCCGTCGGGCATCGAGATCTCGCCGTCCGCGGCCTGAACCGTGAAGTTCGACACGCCGGACACGCCGGACCCGGCGGTGCAGAGCACGCCTTCGCTCGCGGTGCCAGTGGCCGCCGCACTCGGCCGGGCCACCGGGACGAGCGCCGCACCTGCTGCGCACAGTCCGGCGACGCCCATGAGCGTCGCCGCTCGCAGGCCCCGGCGTCGACGACCGACGCCTCGTTCGTTGCTGCTCATCGTTTCCCCGCTCTTCGTCGTACCGGTGATCATGGAGTTGGTGACCGTGTCGTCGATCACCGGGTCGTTGTCCTGTGACGTCATGTCGTCGTCCCGCCGCATCACAAGCGCTCGGCGATGATCGGCAGTTCGCCGTCCCAGGCGGTCTCGCCCGGAGCGCCGTTGGGCTTCAGCTGCGGCGCCGCGCCGCCGACGTGCACCACGACGTTCGTGCGCTGACCGCCGACCCACTGGTCGTTGCCAGCGCCCGTGTACCGGGAGAGGTCCCGGTTGAAGAACGGGAACGTGCCGGCCGTCGTGGGGCGGATGAGGATGTCGCGGCTCTCGCCCGGGCCGAGCTGCACCGTGTCGGTCGCCTTGCGGCGAGCCGCCGCCGGCACGTAGCGGGCGTCGCGCCCGACGATGTCCATCGGGACGCCTGGCAGGGTCATCGTGTGGTTCTGGAACCCGAGGTTCACCAGGCGGATGAGCACCGTCTCGTTCGCGTTGCACTCGATCAGCGACGAGTGCGGCTGCTGCTCGAGCCGGGCTTCGGGGTGGCTGAACGTGCCGTCGGCGTTGCGCACGCCGTTG
>JAYUAM010000828.1:0-7459 GCA_043741295.1 Acidimicrobiia bacterium | reverse complement strand
CGATGTCACGGTCAGTGACGGCGAGTGAGGCGCCGGCCCGGTGGAAGCCCCGGGCCAACGCGCGGCCGATGCCGCTCGCTGCCCCCGTGACCATGCAGACCCGGTTCTGTAAAGGCTCCATGAAGAAGTGATCGTACGCGCCCTGTCACCACGGACGCAGGAGTGCGGCGATAGAGTGGACCTCATGACCGACACCCGCGAGCTGGACGTCATCAACGAAGCGCTCTCTGTCATCGACAAGGCGCTCGGACAGATGGCGCACCGTGAGCTCGTTTCCAGCGACGAAGTTTCGGACCTCCTACTAGATGTCCGCACGTTGCTGGTGACGCAGGCGAAGAACTAGTCCCCGCCTGCGGCGGCGTCCACCGGGCGCCGCCGGCACTTCGCCGCGGTCGCACGGCCCGATGATCCGGGCCCACGCAACGTACTGTTCGTGTCAGCTGCTGGCGACGAACTCGGCGAACGCGCCCCGCATGCACCGGGCGAGCAGCTCCGGCTCGCTCACCGCGGTGGCGTCGATGTTCAGCCCGAGGTCGAGGCTGCCGGCGTACGACAGCACGGTGAGATTGAAGGCGACGCCACCGAGCGGCCCCAGCGCGAAGGTGGTCTCCACCTCGGCGCCGGCGAGGAACAGACGTACGGGCGCGCCGCGCACGTTGGAGGTGGCGAAGTCCACCGTCTCGCCCTGCTGGCGGGCCAGTCGGGTGAGCAACGAGGTGGGCATCGCCGCCGTCATGCTGGCAAGCGTGTCCATGCTCGCCGTGCGTGACGTGCCCCTGGCCGTACCGATCGCCGCGGCGACGGCGGCGAAGCGCTCGTCGACCGGCATCTTCCCGGTCGGTACGAGCAGTCGGGCGAGCGTGAATGCGTTCGACCCCGACGACGCGCTGCGCGTGCTGATCGCCATCGATGCGCGCAGCTCGTCGATCGGGCTACCGAGTTCGCGGTGGTAGTCGCCGGCCGCGGCCGCGGCCGCGGTGATGAACGCCGTGTTGACCGTGCCCCCGAGGGCCTTGGCCGCCGTCTTCACCTCATCGAGCGGTACCCGCATCGTTTCGAAGCGGCGACGCAACGAACGGCGCGTCCACAGCGGTGACCGGGCCTTGTCCGTATCCGAGAGCTGGGTGACAACGGAACGGACCGTACCGAGCGCGGCCTGGCCGGCCGTCGGGATGCGCGCCGGTTCGGCGAGCAGGTCGCGTATCTGGCGGGCTACGGCGAGGGGGAGCCGCATGCTGGTGGTGACCACATCGCGCAACCCGGCGGCCGGGTCGTTGATCGGCGCGCCCTCGTCACCGTCCGTCATCGGGTGGGAGTTGTCGACGGCCGGTCCGGGCGCATCGCGGTCGAGGTCGAGGAAGGCGAGCGACAGGCGGACGCCAGCCTCGCCGTCGACCACCGTGTGGTGCATCTTCTGGATCAACGCACCCTTGCCGCCGCGCAGGCCGTCGACGACGACGAACTGCCAGAGCGGGCGGGTGCGGTCGAACGGATCGGCCGCGATCAACGTCGCCAACTGGGTGAGCTGCTCTGGCGAGCCGGGCTTCGGTAGTGCGATGCGACGGACGTGAAAGCCGATCTCGAAGTCGGGATCGTCAACCCACGTCGGCGTGCCGATGCTGCCGGGCGCCGGCTGCACGCGCTGGCGCAGCCGGCGGATCTGCATCACCGCGTGCTCCATACGGCGACGCAGCCGGGCGACATCGATCGGCCGATCGCACACGGTGATGCTGGCGAACGTCGAGGAGAGGTACGGGTCCTTCTCGAGCCGCCACATGAGTGCCTCGGCATCGGACATGTGCCGGTCGAAGTGCAGTTCGGTGGCCACGTCCGGAGGCTACAGCTCTGGAACGACCAGCCCGCCCGGTCGACGCGCAGCCGGGCTCGCCGTCAGCTGGGGATGCTGGTGTGCTTGAACTCGTTGAGCGACGGCCAGCGCAGAAGATCGACGATGCGCTCGACGGCGGTGCGGGCAACCGTGACGCTGCCGTTCGTGCGGTCCATCAGGCGGACGAACGCCGCCTGGTCGCCGACGATGAACGTGGGCACGCCCCACACGTCGTGGCTGGCGGCGAAGCTCGTGTGCTCGGACTTGATGGTGGCGAGCGGCTTGCCGGTCTCGACGATCTCGAACACGGCCTCGGGGTCGACGCCGGCACCGGCGAGCACGTCACGGATGTCGTCTGGCCGGCGCAGGTGACCGCCGCGGGCATGACGGTGCTCGAAGAGGGCGCGGTGCACGGCCAGGAAGTTCTCGGGCAGGAAGTCGCGCACGGCCACGCCGCACTGCAGGGCGAACAGGCCGGTATCGCTCTCGGGCTCGTCCCACACGTCGGTCTCGCCCGGCTCGACGTGGGCCTGGCCGAGCGAGAAGGCCAGGAACGTCACGTCCCAGTCGGCGCCCGCTTCGAGCGCGGTGAGCACGTGGTCGTGGGCGTTACGGGCGAAGGGGCACCGGTAGTCCCAGGTCACGGCGAACGGGACGGGGTTCTGCACGGAGGAGGTCGGCGCGGCGGGCGTCGCAGAGTCGGGCACGAAAGCGTCTAACCCCGACGCGCCGCCGTGCATTCCCGCCCCCTGCCGCAACAGACCGTCGGGTCGTTCAGACGCGCCAGAGCCGCCGGGCGATGCGACTGAGCACGACCCCCACCACGGCACCACCGGCGACGTCGGACGCGTGGTGGATGCGCACGTAGGGCCGGCTGAGGGCGACGAGCCCGGCGAGGGCATACCAGCCGACCTTGCCCCGCCGGTGGGTGGCGGCGAGCAGGTTGGCGGCCAGGAAAGCGCTCGACGCGTGGCCCGACGGGAAGCTCGACGTGCTCGGCGTGCGCAGGTCGTGGGGACGGTCACCGGCGAACGCCGGCCGCTGCCGGCGAAAGAGGCGCTTCAGCCCTTGGTTGACGAGCACGGATTCGACGCCGAGGGCAACCGCCAGCCGGGTGACGTCACGGCGCAGCGACGGGCGCAGCACGAGCCGGATGAAGTTGACGACGTGCCAGAGCACGCTGAAGTTCGCCGCCTCGGACAGTGCGTAGAAGAGGCGGTCGGCGAGCGGGTTGCCGCGCAGATGGTTGAGGGCCGCGTCGAACGCGTCGTCGACGCGACCGACGAGCGGCCCGAACGGGTGCTCGGCGTCGTTCACACGGCGACGGGTTGATCGACGACCGCGTCAGTCGCACCGTCCGGTGCGCCGGCCTCCGTACCGGCGAGATCGTCCCGTGCGTCGCCGATACGGGTCGCCAGCGTGTCGCCGGGTACGACGTCGGTGGCGGCGGCGACGAGACCGGCGAACACGGCCGGCGCTTCCTCGGCTGCCCGGTCGGGGTCGCCACCGAAGGCCGGGCACCAGCGCTGGAACGCGCAGTAGTTGCACAGCGCACCGGACCGCGGGCGGAACTCGCCCGTGGCGCAGGCGCGCTCGACCGCGCCGTACACGGCGAGCGTGCGCTTCGGCAGGAACGCAACGGACTGCTCGGTCGGTCGGGCGACGATCGTCTCGCCGGTGGACAGGTACATGAGCTGCACGCGCGACGGGCGTCGGCCGAACAGCTGCTGGCACAGGTAGGCGTAGAAATGCACGCCGGCCAGGCGACCCTGCTCGTGCTGGACGCGTGGCGGGCGTCCCGTCTTGTAGTCGGTGACGACGAGCTCGCCGTCCTCGTCCAGCTCCAACCGGTCGATGATGCCGCGCAGGCGCAGGTTGCCGACGGCCACTTCGAGGCGGAGCTCGATGCCGATCTCGCGGATGGTGCGCGGGTCTTCCATCGTGAAGTAGTTGCGGACCAGTGCTTCGGCCTCGTCGAAGAACGCCGTCTGGGCAGCCTCGTCGAGGCCGAGAAGAGTGAACTCTGGGTCGGTCTGGAACTCGGTCATCGCCCGGTCGAGCGCATCGAGCGCCGTCTCGACGGTGCGCCGGGCCGGTGGCTCGACGAAGAGCAGCTCGAGCGCCCGGTGCACGAGCGAGCCCTTCGTGGCGTGGATGTTCGGCCGTTCGGGCAGCTTGTCGATGCTGGCGAAGCGGAAGGCCAGCGGGCAGCTCGTGAACGAGTCGACCCGCGACGGCGACAGACTGGTGGGCACCGGGTACGCCTGCGTCATGAGCCCATCGTACGGGGGCGGTGTCACAAGGTGGGGGAGTCGCCGCGACCGTCGGTCGCACCGACGTGGTCGGCGAGGAAGCGGACGATGACCTGGGCGACGAACGCAGGGTCCTGCATCGGGCCGAGGTGGCCAAGCTCCTCGAAGCGGTGGAACGTGGCGTGCGCCAGTCGCTCGGCGAGCGGTTCGGCGGCCGACGCCGGCCCGGGATCGGTGAGCGACCCTCCGAGCACGAGCACCGGGCAGCGCACGGCGTGGAGTTGGTCCCATACGGCGATGCTGCTGTTCGCCTCGAACGTGCGGGCCTCGTGCTCGGGGTCGCACTTCAGCCGCACCCGCCCATCGGCCGTCGGCGCGAAGCCGTGCTGGACGTAGGCGTGCATCGCTTCCGGCGTGAACCGGTTGAGCGGCGGCTTCGCGAGGTAGTTGGCTTCGGCGGCGGCGAACGAGTCGAACTCTGCGCGCCGACGACGGGCGTTGACGGCGATCATCGACGCCTCGCCCCGCCGGAACTCCTGCATCTCGGGCGGGTGCACGATCGGCTCGTACACGACCAGCGCGTCGAACGTGCCCGGCCGCGTCGCCTCGGCGACGAGCAGCGCCGAGCCACCCATCGAGTGACCGACGGCGAAGCGAGCCCGCTCGATCCCGAGGTCGGGGAGCGCGTCGAGTGTCGCCGCGACGTCATCGATGTATCCCTGCCAGTGCGCGGAGCCGTCGAGTGGACGGTCGGCGTCGCCGTGGCCACGGAAGTCGAGCGCGATGCAGTGGAAGCGGTCGGCGAGCTGTTCGGCCATCGGCTGCCACACGTGGCCATGGAACCCGGTGGCGTGCGACAGCAGCAACGTCGGTCCGTGGCCGCCGAGGTCGTGCAGCGCGATCGTGATGCCGCTGGTGGTGGCGACGCGGTAGGTGGTCGAGATCATGCCGGCCGGAGACTGCTCGTCGTCGTGTCGGGGTGGGTTCGGCTACTTGAAGAACGGGAGGAACATCGCCATCTCTTCGCCGATGTTCGCCGGCACCGAGTAACCCGCCCGATCGGTGATCGTCTCCCACTGGTCGCGCACGTCTTCGACGCCGAGGTCCTTCCTGAAATAGCCCTTCGTCTCGGCGATGAAGACCTCGGCCACACGCCCGCCGCCGACGGAGAAAACCCGACCGGTGACGTCGCAGTCCTCGTGCACGAGCCAGCCGACGATCGGCGAGATGAGGGCGGGGTCGAGCTTCTCGCCCATCTCGGGCGTGAGGATGTTCTCGGTCATGCGGGTGAAGGCGAGCGGGGCCACAGCGTTCGCCCGGATGTTGTACTTCGCGCCCTCGACGGCGAGCACGCGGGTGAGGCCCACGAGCCCCATCTTCGCCGCGCCGTAGTTCGCCTGGCCGAAGTTGCCGAAGACGCCGGCAGCCGAGGCGGTCGACACGATGCGGCCGTAGCCTGCTCGCGCATCTTCACCCACGCGGGTTGCGTGACGTTGAACGCGCCGCGCAGGTGCACGTCGAGCACGGCGTTCACGAGGTCGGTGTCCATGTTGTGGAACGCCTTGTCGCGCAGGATGCCGGCGTTGTTGATGACGATGTCGACACGCCCGAAGGCGTCGATCGCCGTCTTCACGATCGCCGCACCGCCCTCCGGCGTGGCCACCGAGTTCGTGTCGGCCACCGCTTCGGCGCCGAGGCCCTTCAGCTCGTCGACCATGCGCGCGGCCGCACCCTTGTCGGAGCCGCTGCCGTCGACCGCGCCACCGAGATCGTTGATCACCACGAGCGCGCCGCGGGAGGCGAGCATGAGGGCGTGCTGGCGGCCGAGGCCCCCGCCGGCGCCGGTGATGACCGCGACCTTGCCGTCGTAGCCGAGTTCGCTCATGGTGCCTCCGGGCGTTGGGTGGCCGGCGGCGCGCCGGGCCGTTCGAGGGTTGGGGCCGACGATCCGTCCGTCTTGTTCGAGGGCGGGGCCCGTTCGGCGCAGCGAACCTACTCGTCGGTAGCAACGACGGGCCAAGCCGCCCGCACCCTGGCCCGGACGCGACGGTGCGGCGCCGGCCGGGCCGACGCCGCACCATCGCGGATGCCTACGCGTGCGGGCGCTGACGCCCGTCGGATTACCGGCGCTGGAGCTTGGAGAGCAGGCGAAGGATCTCGAGGTACAGCCACACGAGGGTGACCGTGAGGGCGAACGCCCCGTACCACTCCATCTCCTTCGGTGCGCCCATCTTCACCTGACGGTCGATGAAGTCGACATCGATCAGCAGACGGAAGGCAGCGAGGCCGGCGACCAGGACGCTGAAGAGGATGCCGAGCGGCGTCGCGTCGTTGATGATCGGCATGTGCACGCTGAACAGGCTGATTATCAGCGAGACGCCGTAGAGCAGCATGACTCCGAGGGTCGCCATCATCACCGTGCGCCGCATGCGGTCGGTGACCTTGACCAGGCCGCTGCGCTGCAGGAACACCATCACCGCGGCGACGGCGACAGTGGCGCAGACCGCCTGGAGGACGAGGGCGTTGCCGTAGACGTTGCGGTAGGCGGCCGAGATGGCGCCGACCACGAGGCCTTCGACGATCGCGTAGACCGGCCCGGTGATGCGGGCGAGGTGCGGCTTGAACGACGTGAGCATCGCTACGCCGAACCCACCGAGGATGGCGAGCAGCGTCCAGGCCGGGAACGAGCCGCCGATCGGAACGGCCCGCCAACCGACGATGCCGGCCGTGCCGAGCAGGGCGAGGAGCACCGCGGTGGCGCTCATCGTGCCGCTCATCGTCATGCGACGCGTGGAGTCGACCATCGGAGGCGGCGCGTATGCCGCCCCCGGATCGGGGGCGGCCCAGCCGGCAGATCCCTGCCGGACCTGGGTGAAGGTCTTGTCGTTGAGGACGGGGTTGGCCACGAAGGCCTCCTTGTGTTGTCAGACGCTGGCGTCCGACAGACCGGAACGCTAGTGCTCCATGGTGAGAACTGCGTGAGACCTCGACCGTCGGGCGGCGCCGGACGCAACTGGCATCGTGGCGTCCCGGCTCCGTAACGGGAACGACACGGCGTGTCCTCGGACCGCCGATGGAACTCCATCAGCTGTTCGGCGAGGGCGATCGCGGCGGTAGCGTGCGGCTCAATGGGTGACGTCGTCGATGCCGCGCTGTCAGTGCAGCCGCTCGTGCGGGAGCGCGCCGACGCCTGCGAGAGGAGAATCGCGATCTCACCGTCGACATCGTCGATGCGCTGGTCGAAGCCGGGCTGATGCGGCTGTGCGTGCCGCGCGTCTACGACGGGCCGGAGGCGACGCCGATGCAGCTCGTCGAGGCGGTCGAGGCGGTGGCCGAGGCCGACGGAGCCGCCGGTTGGTGCGTGATGATCGCCTCGACG
>JAYUAM010000827.1:0-16663 GCA_043741295.1 Acidimicrobiia bacterium | reverse complement strand
CGTCGCGGTCGGTGCCGGTTCCGCGGCCAAGAGCCGCAAGGCGCTCGAAGCGCTCGGGTCGAACACGCTCACGGTGTCGGCCGGCGGGTTCGGGTTCGGCAACCGCGGTGGTACGCAGAGCCGGGCGAACCAGATCAGCGACAGCGACGTCAAGGCGTTGAAGGACAAGCTCCAGGCCCCCGACATCGCCGCCGTGATCCCGATCGTCAACGCCTCGGCGACGGCGAGCTTCAACGGCGCGTCCGCGACCGTCGGCCAGTTCATCGGCACGACCGAGAGCTACATGGGTGTGCGCAACGCGCCGACGCAGGCTGGTGCGTGGTTCACCGCCGACGACGTGACCTCGCACGCCAAGGTCGTGGTCGTCGGCACGACGGTGGCCAAGAACCTGCTCGGCGCCAACGTCGAGGCGAACACCTTGCTCGGCGAGAACGTGAAGTTCGGGAGCCAGACGCTGACCGTCGTCGGGATCTTGAAGGCCAAGGGCTCGAACGGGTTTCAGGACCAGGACGACATCGCCGTCGGCCCGCTCACGATGGTGCGCGACTTCTTCGCCGGCAACACCGGCACGATCAACCAGGTCATCGTCCAGGCCACGTCGCGCAACACCACCGGCGCGGCCCAGGCCGAAGTCAACGCCATCCTGCAGGCTCGCCACAAGGGCTCCACCGCCAACAGCTTCCGGGTGCTCAACCAGGCGGCGCTGCAGCAGACGCAGGACGCCAGCAACCGCACGTTCACCGTGCTCCTCGGTTCGGTGGCGGCCATCTCGCTGCTGGTCGGCGGCATCGGCGTGATGAACATCATGCTCGTCACCGTCACCGAACGAACCCGCGAGATCGGCATACGCAAAGCGATCGGTGCGCGTACGGGACACATCGTCACGCAGTTCCTCACCGAAGCCGTCCTCCTCTCGTTACTCGGCGGCCTGCTCGGCGTCGCCGGTGGCGTGCTTGGAAGCCGGTTCACCGTGGTCGGCGTGAAACCGGTCGTGCAGACCTACTCGATCATCCTCGCCTTCGTGGTGGCGCTGGTGGTCGGCCTCTTCTTCGGCATCTATCCGGCGAGCCGGGCGGCCAAGCTGCGCCCGATCGACGCCCTGCGCTACGAGTGATCCGGTGAACCTCCGCAGCCCTCGGCGAACCGCGACTCTTGAAAGGGAGCAACCAGTGGATCCCTCGATCACCTCCTCACGCCCGGCTCCACGCCCGGATCCACCCCGGGATCCACGCCCGGCTCCACTCCGGGATCCACGCCCGGATTCGAGGATCGTCGCCGGCCCGCTCGTGCTCGCCGACGCCGTCAGCGCCTCGACCGTTCCTGCGATCACCGACCCGGCGGAGATCCAGTTCGCGCTGCTCGACGACACGCCGCTCCCGCCCCGCCGAGCACGCACGGTCACGACGGCGACCTGGGTTCTGTTCGGTGGCCTGCTCCTGGCCGGTGGGTTTGCCGCCGGCGCCAAGGTCGGACGCGACCATGCGGCGACGTCGTCGGCCGCCGCCGCCGGCGCCCGAGCCGGTGGGTTCGGAGCGGCCGGAGCCGGAGTCGCCGGAACCGGGACCGCTGGAGCCGCCGCCGCGGGAGCCGGCCCGGCGAACGCTGCCGGTCGTACCGCGACGGCCGGCGCCGCCGGGCAGGCCGCCAACACCGCCAACACGGCCGCCGGAGCAGCCCAACCGGCCGGTGCGGCAGCGAGCCCGGCCGGCGCCGCGACCGGCGGCGGGTTCGGGGGCGGAGGCGGCTTCGGCGGAACGTTCGGCCAGGTGAAGTTGGTCGACGGGAACGCGGTCTACATCCAGGACAATCAGGGCAACGTGATCAAGGTGACCTTGGCCGACGGTGGCACCGTCACGATCTCGAAGCCGGGTGCAGTGGCCGACCTCAAGCCCGGCGACACCGTCATCGTCCAGGGGACGGCCGGCGCCGACGGCTCGACGTTCTCGGCAACGGCGATCACCCCCGCCGGAGCGCTCGGCGGGCGGGCCGGTCGCACCGGCCCGGCCGGCGCGGCGGCCGCCGGAGCCCCGACTGCCGGAGCCCAGACCGCCGGAGCCCAGACCGCCGGAGCCCCGACTGCCGGAGCCCCGACTGCCGGAGCCCCGGCTCCGGGAGGTGGCAACGGTGGCTGAGCCGATGCACAGCCCGCCGAGCGGTCTGCGACCGGGCGGAGCCTTCGCGCTCCAGGCCGTCGCTGATCCGCCGGCCAAGGCGCCGCGCACGGCGCCGCGCATTCTCGTCGTCGATGACGACGATTCGATCCGCGATCTGCTCACGATGGCCCTCGCGCACTCGGGCTACGAGGTCGTGCTCGCCACCAGTTGCCTCGACGCTCGCAACGCCGTAGAGCGGTCGAAGCCCGAACTGATCGTGCTCGACGTGATGCTCCCGGACGGCGACGGCATCGAGCTCTGCCGCCGACTGCGCGCCGGCGGGACGCGCGCGCCGGTCCTGTTCCTCACTGCGAAGGACGCCACGTCCGAGAAGGTACGCGGCCTCACCGTCGGCGGCGACGACTACCTCACGAAGCCGTTCAGCCTCGAAGAACTCGTCGCCCGGGTACGGGCGCTCCCGCGCCGGGCCGGGTACGACGACCCGGTCGGGAGCGTGATGTCGTACGCCGACGTGGAGATCGACGAGGAGAGTCACGAGGTGCGACGCGGCGGCGAGCTCGTTGGGCTGTCGCCGACCGAGTTCAAGCTCCTCCGGTTCTTCCTCGCCAACGGCGGTCGGGTGCTCTCGAAGGCACAGATCCTCGATCACGTGTGGGAGTACGACTTCGGTGGTGAGTCGAGCGTCGTCGAGACGTACGTGTCGTACCTGCGCCGCAAGCTCGACCCGCTCGGCGCGCCGTTGATCCACACCGTGCGCGGCATCGGATACCGGCTCCGCGTCGATTGACGCGCCGTCGGCTAGGAACTCTGCCATGACGCTTCGGCGACGCCTCGTTCTTCTCGTGGTGGGACTCAGCGTGGTCGGTCTCGTAGTTTCCGGGCTCGTCGGCACGCTGCTGTTGCGCTCGTTCGCGCTCAACCGGGTCGACCGCCAGCTCGCGGGTGGCTTCGGTCCTCCCCGATTCGGCAACCGTCCGGGCGGCCGCGTGACCGGACTGATCGCCGAACAGCTGTGCCATCAACCGTTCCAATTCAACCCGCAGGGCATCCTCACCGAGTTCTACAAGCGTGACGGCTCGGCGCTGTGCACCGCACAGTCGGTCAGCGATCCCGGTGGTGGTCCGGTGCTGAGCGCCAGGGATCTTGCCCGCGCCGCGGGTTCGATCTTCTCGGTCGGCGGCCGCAAGGGTGGTTCATACCGTGTCGTCGTGAGTTCGCTCGACGAGACGATCACCGTGGTGCGGGCGATCGACCTGCGCGAGGCGACGTCGTTGTGGCACGACCAGGCACTCGCCGTGTCGGTGCTCACCGCGCTCACGTTGGCGGCGATCGGCGGTGCCGGCGCCTGGCTCGTGCGACGCGACCTCCGCCCACTCGACGACGTGACCCACACCGCGGACGCCATCGCCCAGGGCGACCGGACCCAACGCGTGGACGTGACCGCGCCGGGCACCGAGGTCGGTCGGCTCGGCACCGCGTTCAACACGATGCTCGCCAGCATCGACGCGTCGTTCGTCGAGCAGCAGCGGTCGGAGGAGAAGCTGCGGGCCTTCGTCGCCGACGCGTCGCACGAGCTCCGTACGCCGCTCACCTCGATCCTCGGCTACGCCGAGTTGCAGCTCGCCGGGGCGGCCGACTCACCCGAGAAGCTCGCCACGTCGATGCGCAACATCCGCCGTGAGGGCTTGCGCATGAGCGGTCTCGTCGAAGACCTTCTCCTGCTCGCACGATTCGACCAGGAACCGAAGTTGCAACCCTCTCGCGTGCTGCTCGACCGCCTCGTCGACGCCGCCGCGCTCGATCTTCGGGCGGTAGCGCCCGACCGCCCGGTCACCGTTGCCGCCAGTTCGGGTGTCGTCGTCTACGGCGACGAGGCGCGGCTGCGCCAGGTGGTGGCGAACCTCGTTGCCAACGCCCGCAGCCACACGCCGGCCGGCACGCCGATCGAGATCAGCGTCGAGCCGGCGCCGCACGGAGCCGTCGTGCGCGTCGTCGACCACGGCCCGGGCATACCGGGCGAGTACGCGACGAAGGTGTTCGAGCGCTTTGCCCGGCTCGACCCCTCGCGGGCCCGGGCGAGCGGCGGTGGCGCCGGTCTCGGACTGGCGATCGTGAAAGCCATCGTCGACGCCCACGACGGGCGGGTGCAGGTGATCCCGACGCCCGGCGGGGGAGCGACCTTCGTCGTCGCCCTGCCCACCGCGGTGCCGGCGACGGTCGCCGAGCGCTGACCAGGCGGGCTGACGCAGCGGGCTGACGGGCAGGCGTCAGGCTGGCACGAGCGTGTGCTCGACGACGAACTGCCACACGATGTCGGTCGTCATGAACGTGCCCGGTTCCGAGAGCCACCCGTGGACTCTGCTCTCGACACGCTCGAGCACGATCTCGATGCCCGGCCGGCAACCGTAGGCGTGTTGTTCGGTGACCGACGGCGCTCGGGTGTTGAGCACTCGGTCGACGATGCCCGCACAGCCGGCGATGGCGCGCCAACGGTCGAGCATCGAAGGAACGGGGGCTGAACTTCCCCACCGCCCGGTGTCGGCGGCGATGAGGCCGCCGAGGAACGGGACCACGGCATCGCGACGGCTGTGGATCGCGAGCACGGACACCGGCCGGCTCGGCTCGCAGCGCTGGTTGAGACCTGCGCCCCCGGCGCCAGCGACGACGGCGATGGCGCGGACCCGATCGGCTCGCACGCACGCGTAGTACGACGCCATCATGCCGCCGTTCGAGAAGCCGACGACGGCGACGCGGTTGGCATCCACAAGGTCGGCGGTGACGGCATCGGCAATGATCGAGTCGAGGAAGCCGGCGTCGTCGACGTGTTCGCGATGGGCGACCGAGGACACGACGTCGGGGCGTTCGTCGTTCCACGTACCGTCGACGGCATCGGGGTAGGCGAGCACGACGTCCGTGCCGTCGGCCAGCGGGTCGAACCCGAGCGCGTTCTGCAGGATCCTGCCGTCGGCCGCCAGGCCGTGAAGGAGGATCACGAGCGGTCGCGGTCGTGTCGTCTCGACGGCCGGTGGCGCGACCACGATCCACGTGCGCTTGCGGCCGCCGAGAACGAGTGACCGGACGACGCCCGGTGTCGTCGGGCGGTCAGGCGCCGCAGCATCGGACGTCGACGCGTCGGCGGCGGACGGATCGGTGGCGGACGGATCGGACTGGGTCGAACCGGACTGGGTCGAACCGGCGGGCGAGGCGCCCGATTCGACCGGGAGGTCGACGGTCGCGATGTCGGGGATCGCTGTGGTCGAAGGCCCGCCGGCGCCCGTAAACGCCGCCGCCGAGCTGGCGGCCGTCGTCGACGCACCCGGCGGTGCGGCAGCCGTCGCACCCGACGACGAACGGCTCGGGGCCGGCGTCGGCGACGCGGTCGTCGCGGGCGATGCGCCGGGGCGGGTCGTACCCGCCGAGGCGAGCACGCCGCGCGGTCCCGAGCACGCCGTGGCCACGACAGCGAGCGCGAGCAGAGACGCGACGGTGCCGAGGGCGCGGCCGTTCGCGATCGGGCGGCGCGTCACGGTCGGGTGGTCACGATGGCTGGTTGAATCGGGTCCGTCACGGACGGCGCGTCTGGCGTTGCTACGGCGCCGCGGGCAGTGACAGGCTGACGCTAGTGCCCGTGGCGCGCCCTTCGGCAGTCGCGCCGCCACTGTCCGTCGACACTGCGGCTGCGGCAGCCGTCCTCGACCGGATGGCGACCGTTCCGCCGTGGGTCTCGACGACCTGACGCACGATCGCCAGACCGAGCCCGGAGCCCGGCATGGCGCGGGCACTCTCGGCGCGCCAGAAGCGGTCGAACACGTGGTCGAGGTCGGTCGGAGCGATGCCTGGGCCGTGGTCGGTGACCGTCACCGTCGTGCCGTCCACGGCCACGGTGACGACCCCGTCGGTAGGCGACCACTTCACCGCGTTGTCGAGCACGTTCAGCACCGCTCGCTCGAGCATCGCCGGCTGGGCTCGCACGGTGCCCGACGGGCCGGGGGTCACGAACGTTTCGATCCGAACCCGGCCGGATCGGCGTTGCGCGCGACGCGTGGCGGCGTTCACGACGTCGGCCAGTTCTACATCCTCGGGCTCGCCCGCGGCGTGCTGGTTGCGCGCCAGCGCATCGAGGTCGCCCACCAGGCTGGCGAACTCTTCGACCTGGCTGGTGACGTCGGCCATCAGCTCCGACCGATCGACGTCGTCGAGGGCGCGACCACTCGCCAGCACCTCGACGTTCGTGCGCAGGCTCGTCAGCGGCGTGCGCAGTTCGTGGGCGGCGTCGTCGATCAACCGTCGCTCGTGTTCGCGCGCGTCTTCGAGCGAGCGGAGCATCACGTTCATGCTGTGTCCGAGTCGGGCGAGCTCGCGACCGCCGGTCTCGGGAACGGGCAGGCTGGGGTCCTGGCTCGCGGCGACGCGCTCCGCGGCCTGCCCGAGGCGCGCCACGGGTGCGAGCGCGGAACGGGCGACGAGCGCGCCTAGCAGGCCGGCGATGCCGATCGCTCCGATGCCGATGACACCGAAGCCGAGGGCGAGGTTCTGGACCGTTCCGTCGACATCGTCCATGCGGCGCGAGGCGATGACGGCCTGGTGGTTCGCTGCCGGCACGGTGGCGATGCGCAGGTGGACACCGTCGACGATCTGGTCGCGCAGCAGCGCCGGACGGGCCCGGCGAGCCACGGCGATGTCGACCGGTTCGACCGTGACGTCGCGCACGTCGGCGGCGCCGTTGCGCACTGCGGCGCCCGTCGCGTCGATCACCTGGAACGCACCCGTGCCGACTCCGAGCCGGTCGTCGGCATCGCCGCCACCTGCGTTTGCGCCGGGGGCCGGATTGTCGGCGGTCGGGTTGCCGCCTTTGCCGCCGGGGTGGCCGCCCCGCCCGCCGGGACCGCGCCCGACGGGGGCGCCGCCGAGGAGTTGGCTAGCGGCGATGCCCTGCGCCTGGCTGAGCAACGAGGCGTCGACCTGGTCGCGCAGCCGGTGCCGGGTGAACGCGACACCGACCACCGACACGCCGATCACCGCGATCGCTGCGGCGACGACGGCGGCCAGCGCGAGGCGGACGCGCAGCGTCACGGCGCCTGCTCGCGCAACACGTAGCCGACGCCGCGAACGGTGTGGATCAGTCGCACTCCGCCATCGGCTTCGGTCTTGCGGCGCAGATAGCCGACGTACACCTCGAGCGAATTCGAGTTCGCACCGAAGTCGTATCCCCACACGCGATCGAAGATCACCTCACGCGTGAGCACCTGACGGGGGTGGCGGAGCAGCAGCTCGAGCAACGAGAACTCGGTTCGGGTGAGCTGCAGTTCGAGTGCTCCCCGGCGCACGTCACGGGTCACCGGGTTGAGCGTGAGGTCACCGAACGAAAGCGCCGCGCTCTCGGTGGAGTCGGCCGTCCCGTGGTTGACGTTGCGGCGCAACATCGCGCGCAGGCGGGCGAACAGCTCCTCGAGCGCGAACGGCTTGACGAGGTAGTCGTCGGCGCCGGCGTCGAGCCCGGCGACGCGGTCGCTCACGCCGGAGCGCGCCGTGAGCATGAGGACGGGAACGCTGTCGCCCTTGGCGCGGATGAGGCGGCACGTCTCGAGACCGTCGAGACCGGGCAGGCCGACGTCGAGCACGACGACGTCGGCCGGCTCGTTGGCGAGCGCGGCGAGGGCATCGCCCCCGGACGGCGCGAGCTCGACGGTGTAGCCCTCGAGGCGCAGGGCGCGGCTCAACGCGTCCCGAACGGAACGATCGTCGTCGACCACGAGCACACGCACGCCAGCAGTCTCTCAGCCGGTCCACAGGCTTTGGTGCGGTGGGGCGCGATTCTCAGCCGAGTTTCAGGTGCACCTTGTTCGCTGCTCACCTTCGTCCGGCTGAATGACGTTGCCTACCCAGGCGGGTTCATCCCCGCATCGTCGTTCGAAGGAGCAACCATGAGAAAGTCAATCGCCGCCGTGTCGTTGGCGGCCGTGTCGATCGCCGGCCTCGGTGCCGGATTCGCCCTCGGCGTGCCCGGAGTCAGCAGTGCCCAGACGTCATCCACGACGGCGCCGTCCACCACGGCGCCGTCCACCAGTGGCTCATCGAGCAGCTCGTCCGGCGGGTCGAGCTCGACGCCGGCCGCCGATCCGGCGGCCGATCGGACGACGCGCATCGCCGCCGCACTCAAGCCGCTCGTCACCGACGGCACGATCACCGAGGCGCAGGCCGACAAGGTGACCGCCGCCCTGCGGGCCGCTCTTCCGGCCGGCGGCCGCGGCGGCCGCGACGGCCCCGACGGTCGGGGTCATGGCGGTCGTGGTGGTCGGGGCGGTTTCGGGGCCGGGCTCACCGTCGTCGCCACGGCGATCGGCGTTCCCGAGGCCGATCTGCGCACCGCACTCCAGGGCGGCCAGACCATCGCCCAGGTCGCCCAGGCGCACAACGTCACGGCCGACGCCGTGATCGCCGCGCTGACCACCGACCTGCAGACGCGCCTCGACAAGGAGGTCGCTGCCGGCACGATCACGCAGGCGCAGGCCGATCTGCGCAAGGCCGACGCCGCCACCCGCTTCGCCGACCTGGTGAACAGGTCCGGACCGTTCGGTGGCCACGGGCCGGGCCGCGGGGCAGACAGCGACGACCCCATCACGACGCCGGCGACGCCGTCGACCACGACGGCCTGACGCCCGCCGTCCACCCTGTCCACCCTGTCCGGGCTGACCGTCGTAGCCCGGGCCGAACCTGGTCAGACAGCATGGTCCGAAAGCAATCGAGGAGCGCCCGGCCGGTCTCTCGGCCGGGAGTTCCCGCGCTCGCTCTCTCACCGGGCTCTCACCGGGTTCGAGTGTCATCCTCGGCCGGGCGAGCGAGACTGTGGGCATGGACCCTGATCGTGAACCTGTGCCGCCGCCGGCGAGCGGCTGGCCGACCGTCGACGTCAACGGGGGCAGCCCGTGGGCGCCGAGCCCGGCCAGTGTCCCTACGCCCTCGGCGGCCAGTTCGCCGGGCGGTCCCGGTTCGCCGGGCCGTCCCGGCTCGATCGGCGCTCCGGGTTCGAGCTGGGGTCCGCCCTACTTGCCGACCAGCCCGCCACTGGCGCCCGATCCGGCCGGCGCGCCGCCGTCTCCGTGGTCGCGCCCCGGTGGTGCCCCGCCGATGTCGGGCGGTGCGGCGCCGTGGGTCGCCGCCGTCGGACCCCCGACGGGGTCGGAGCCGGGGTCGTGGTCGCCGGCCCCTGGGCCTGATGCGCCGAAGCGACGCACGGGGATGATCGTCGCCGCCGTGGCGACGGCCGGCCTGCTCGCCGGAGCGGTCGGCGGCGTGATCGGCGCGAAGGTGTCCGACAACGGGTCGTCGTCGGCGTCCGTGAACCGCAGCCCGGTGACCACGCGCGCCAAGGCGGTGTCGTCCGGCGGATCCACCGGTGCGGCGTCGGCGAGCACCCAGCCCCCGGCAAGCGTGGCCCCGATCGGCTCTCCGTCCCCGGCGATCGACGTGCGCGCGGTGATCGCCGCCGTCGAGCCGTCGGTCGTGCAGGTCACCTCGCAGCTCGCCCAGGGCACCGCCATCGGTACGGGGTTCATCATCAACGCCGACGGCGAGATCCTGACGAACGCCCACGTCGTAAATGGCGCGACCGTGGTCCGTGTGCGGTTGGCCGGTGAGAGCCAGGCGCGCGAGGTGCAGGTCGTCGGAGCCGACGCCACCAACGACGTCGCTCTGCTCAAGGTGACGGGCGTCGACAAGCTCTCGCCCGTGCAGCTCGGCGCGATCAACCAGGTGCAGGTCGGTGATCCCGTCGTCGCTATCGGCTATGCGCTCGGTCTGCGCGGCGAGCCGACGGTTACGACCGGCATCGTGTCGGGAACGGATCGAACCCTCGACACGTTGACCGGGCTCGTCCAGACGGATACGGCGATCAACCCGGGCAACTCGGGTGGACCGCTGGTCGATGCCGCCGGTCGGGTGATCGGCATCAACACGGCCAAGCTCAGCGGAAACGGTGCGTCGGGTTCTGGTTCGTCGGCGAGCGAGCCTGGGTTCGAGAACGTCGGCTTCGCGATCACGATCGACGACGCCACGAAGATCGCCGACCGGCTGCGCACCGGTGCGCCGGTTGCATCGGCCGGCTATCTCGGTGTCGGAACGGTCGATTCGAGCGACGGCGGTCTCGGCGCGCAGATCCGGACGGTCGAAGCCGGTACGCCGGCCGCCGCCGCCGGGCTGCAACCGGGTGATGTCATCGTCGGGGTCGACGGAAGCGACGTGTCGGGCCAGGCCGATCTGGGGCGGGCGATCCGCACCGCCGGTCCGGGCGGCACGATCAAGCTGACGATCGATCGCAACGGCGCGAAACAGGACGTCACCGTCACGCTGGCTACCCGCCCGTCCAACCTCGGTAACTGACGCGCGCCAGGGCGTCGGCGGGTCGCCTCGCTCTCGGTCGGGTCGCCTCGCTCTCGGTCACTCGTTCTGGCCCGGGCCGCTGTCGGGCCGCTGTCGGTCACTCGTTCTGGCCCGGCCCGGGCAGAACTCTGTCACACCCCCGCTCTACGCTGATCCTGTCCACCTTCCCCGGGACGTCGAACGAACAGTGCGGCCGCCACGTTGCCGTGCTGCCGCTGGGGAGGTGACTACCGATGACGACGAGTGCGGGTGAGAATGGCGACGCACAGGCATCCGCCTGCGGTGCGGTGCGCGCGGTGGCGGGTCTCGTCACCCGGGCCGTGGCCCGTCTGTTGGCGGTCGACCTCACCGACGCCTGCCGGGTGGTCGTCGAGTCGGTGCTCGCCGACGTTGCCTACGTTCGCCGCTGGCTCGACGGTGTCGAGCTTCGAGCGGCGAACCGGCTGGCTGACCTCGCCACCGTGACGCCGTCGATCTTCCCGGAACAGGTCATCGCCACGGCCACACGGACCGATCTCCGTGCGGGTGCCCGGGTCGTCGAGCGCGCCGCCACGGGGGCGCAGTTCGGGGCCGTGTCCCGGGCCGTCGACGATGGGCGCGTGTCGAGCGCACATGTCGACGTGCTCACCGCCGCCCTCGCTGGGCTCCCGGTCCATCTTCGCCCGGCGTTGCTTGCTGGCGGAGACCGTCTCGCGCAGGTCGCCGAACGAACGACGCCCTCCGGGTTCCGACGTGCCGTCGCCGACGAGGCTCGCCGCTTGGAGGCCGATGACGGCATCGAACGGCTCGCCCGGCAAAAGCGCCTCGTCGGGTTGCGGTCATGGCTCGATCGTGATTCTGGGATGATCCGCCTGTCTGGCCAATTCGACCCCGAGACCGGTCTGGCGCTGGTTGGCCGACTCGAACGGGAGATGGAGACGCGGTTTCACAAGGTCACGCCGGACGACTGTCCGAACGATCCCGGACTGCGAAACGACTTCCTGCGCGCGCACGCTCTGTTCGCGCTTCTACTCCGCCCACGGACGGCAGCAGGCCAGGTCGTCTCAGGCGCGGCCACCTCGACCGGTGACTGCGTCGATCGTTCCGAGCGTCCTTGCGGCGACGCGACGAGCGAGCAGTCTGCGCGTGCTCCGGCTCGTAGTCGACCGCTCGATGACGACATGACGGTGATGCACGCTCGAGCCGAGGTGCTCCTGCTCGTCGACTTCGACACGCTGACGACCGGGCACCACCGAGCTACGCGGGTGGAGAACGGGCTGCCGGGGGTCGAGCTCCCGGTCGAGACCGTCCGGCGGCTGACGTGCCTCGCCGACATCGTTCCCCTTGTTCTCAACGGCGATGGCGTCGTGGTCAAGCTCGGCCGCACCGTGCGGCTGGCGAACCGCGCCCAACGGCGCGCCCTGCGAGCCATGCACGAGACCTGCGCAGTACCGGACTGTCCGGTGGCGTTCCGTCATTGCCAACCGCATCACATCCACTGGTTCCGGCACGGCGGTCGTACCGACCTCGACAACCTTCTGCCGCTGTGTAGTCGACACCACCACGCCGTCCACGAAGGCGGCTGGACGCTCCATCTCGAGCCGACGACACGTCGGGTCACGGTGACGTTGCCGACAGCCGGCCGGGGTGACCACGGGGCCGAGCCGCCGTGAATCATCGAGCCCGAGCCGAACGCCGCAGTCGCCGGCCGGCGCGTCCGAAACTGAACGGTGGCGGACGATCGCCGTGTGACAGGGTTCGGCGTCGCCGTCGCCGCATGGGTCGACGGCGTCGCGAGGCAACGGGTGGAGGTGGTGATCGCCGTGACGTCGAGCGACGTAGGTGCACCGGGGCCGTCGGTGTGGCGGAACCGGGACTTCCGGCTCGTGCTCGTCGGCGGGCTGGTGAACGACATCGGCGACTGGTCGCTGGCCGTGGCGTTGCCCGTGTACGTGTTCACTCAGACCCACTCGGGTCGCGACACGGCCGCGATCTTCGTGCTCGAGATGTTCGTGGGCATCGCCGTGGGCCCGTATGGCGGCACGCTCGCCGATCGATGGGACCTGCGCCGCACCATCGTGGCGACGAACGTGTTCCAGGCGGTGGCCCTGCTCCCGTTGCTCGCCGTGACGCGTCATCGGCTGTGGCCGGCGTTCGTGGTCATCGCCGTCGAGACCATGCTGCGGCAGGTGAACGACCCGGCTTCGTTCGCGCTCGTGCCGCGCGTCGTCGCACCCGACCAGCTTGTGCAGGCGAACGCCGCGAACTCAACGAGCGGCTCTCTCGCCCGGCTCATCGGCTCGCCGGTCGGCGGGGTGATCGTCGCCTTCGGTGGGCTTGGGGCAGTCGTGGCGGTGGACGCTGCCAGTTTTGCGGCGGTAGCGGTCGCCACGTCGTTCGTCCGCACGCCCACGGCCAGCCTGACCGCGCCAGCCACGCCTGGCGACATACGGCCGGACGGTCTCCGGGCCGGTCTGCGGGCCCTTCGGGGCGAGCTCGGTCTGGGCGGCTACGTCGCCGTGCAGGCGCTCGCGCAACTCACGTTCGCCATGTTCCCGGTGCTGTTCATCGTGTTCGTCGTCGACGAGCTGCACGGCGGTGGCACGCAGGTCGGGCTCATCCGCGCCATGGCGGCGTTCGGCGGGATCGTTGCGTCGCTCGTCGTCGCCCGCACGGCGACGCGACGGTCGGCGCTGTGGATGATGGCTGGCGGCTACCTCGGCCTCGGAGCGGTGGCGGCCGTGTTCGTCAATACGCCGCTGGTAACCCGGGCGTTCTGGGTCTATCTCGTGTTGTTCGGTCTCACTGGGCTCCCGAACGTCACCTCGCAGATCGGCGCGTCGACCGCGGCCCAACAGATCTGCCCGCCGGCGGTGCTCGGCCGGCTCTCGGGCCTGTTGTCGGCCACCGGTGCAGTCGGTGCGGGGATCGGGTCGGTCGGGGTCGGCGCGCTCGTCGATCACGTGTCCGTCCGGGCGCTGTTCAACGTCCAGGCCGCGCTCTACGCGTTGTGCGGCGTCGGCACCTACCTCGTCGTCATCCGGCCGCGACGCCAGGCTGCGGCGACGGCATCCTCCTGATCGAGGTGACGCGTCGCTAGCGACCTCCGGCCGTCGAGGTCGAGGTCGAGGTCGAGGTCGACGCCGAGGTCGACGCCGAGGCCAAGGTCGACGCCGAGGTCGAGGCCAAGATCAGGTGTCGGCGTCGACCACGACGGGCGACTCGTCGTCGGCCCATTGACGATGGTGCTTGCGCGCCCAGGCCGTGGACACCTGGCCGGTGCTCATGCCGCGGCGGGATTCGGGATCACGGACGGCGTAGGTGATGTGGCCGATGACGAGCAACCCGAGAGCGAGAGCGAACCAGTCGTGCACGAACGTCGCTCCGGTGCGCCAGGAAAGGCGGGCGAGATCGGGGAAGTACATGAGGGTGCCGGTGGCCAACAGCACGATAACCCCACCGGCGCCGAGGGCGGCGTTGAGCTTCTGGCCGGCATTGAACTTGCCGACGCGGATCGTACCCTCGCGGCGCGTGCGTGAGCGCAGCCACTGCCAGTCCCGCGGCGTGAACCGGTTCAGCCGGCCGAGGTCGGCGCGATAGGCCGCTGACACGACGCCGAGCAGGATCGGCACCGGCAGGGCGAAGCCCGACCAGACGTGGATCAGCTTCACCAACCGGCGATGACCGATCGGCACGGCGAGGACCCCGTTGTAGAGGATCGCCGCCGTGGCGATCGACGTGAGCATCAGCATCGCCACCGCGCGATGCACGGCGTGCTCGCCGCGGCTGAAGCGGGTCAACTGTGCCGGCTGAGGCGTTGCGGGGTGCGCCGCCTCCGTCGTCCCTGGGTGCGCCGTCCCTGGGTGCGCCGCCTGCGCCGCCTGCGCCGCCGGGTGCGCCGCCGAGGGCGTGGCCGGGTGCGTCGTCCCTGGGTGCGCCGTCCCTGCGTGCGCCGTCCCTGCGTGCGCCGTCACTGGGTGCGCCGGCGCGTCGGCGGCTCGCGGCGCAGGTTCGGTCGGTTGGGCGACGTCAGCCAACGGGTTCGTCCTGCCGCCCGTTCGATTCGCCGATCCAGCCGTCGACGGCGTAGTTCCCGGTCCGCTCCCAGTACCCGGGCACGACCGCGTCGGTGAGCTCGATGCCCGACAGCCACTTCGTGCTCTTGTAGCCGTACATCGGGGCGACGTACATGCGAGCCGGCCCACCGTGATCGTGCGTCACGGGCTTGCCCGACATGCGCACGGCAACGAGCACGTCGGCCCGACGGGCCTGCTCGAGCGTGAGGCTCTCGGTGTAGGTGCCATCGAACGATTTGAAGCGCACGGCCTTCGCCGCCGGGACGGGCTGGGCGAGGTCGAGTAGGCGCGACAGTTGCACGCCGCTCCACGACACCTGCGGCACGCGCCACCCGGTGACGCACTGGAAGTCGCGCACGAGCGCCGTCTGCGGAAGGGCCGAGAGATCGGCCAATGTGTACGAGGTCGAGGTACCGACGAGACCGGTGATATCGAGCCGGTAGGTGTCGGCGTTGCGACGGGGCACCGAGCCGGTGACCGAGTAGTAGCGGAACGCTCCGCCGAGGGGCAGAAGCGTGGTGAGGCCAGTCGGGTCGTGCTGCTCCACGGGGGCGAGCAGGCGCGACAGCCGCTCCTGCACCGAGCGGCCCCCGACGATCCCGAGCGCACCCACCCCGGCGAGACCGAGCACGATCCGCCTCCCGATCGGCCGACCGGTCGAGTTGCCAACGAAGGGCGCGCCGTTCGCATCGGCGTCCTGAGGCCCGGCGGTCCCGAGGCCTGCGTCGGTCTCGTCAGGCATCGTCGGCCACGGTCACGGTCACGGCGTGGTGGACGGGCGCCCGCGGCGCAAGCCCCGCACGACGAGCGCTAGGCCGCCCACGGCGATGACCGGGCCGGCGATCGCCCAGAAGTTGGAGTCGGTCATCACGCTGCCCTTCACGACCCCGAGGCCCTGGAACATGAACAGCAGGCCGAACAGGGTGATGATCACGCCGACGGCCATCATCACCGGGTTCTTGCCGGCACCAGAACTCGTCACGTCGGCTCCTTGCCGTAGGCCTGCAGGCTACCGGCGCGACTGCCCGGCCACGCCGTCGTAGCGATGGATCTGTTCGACACAGGTCGATGCGCAGCGGTCGGCCAGGTCTTAGCGACCCGGACCGTTGGTGCGGGCGAGGCGCGCCGAGAGATCGACCACGTTCGTCAGCCGGTGTGACTCGTCGATGTCGTGAACGCCGCCGGTATCGATGAGGAATGCCGGCATGCCGACGCCGCGCGGTCCGTCGTCGTCGGCGTCGCGGGTGTCGCGGGTGTCGCCGACGAACACCGTGTCGCCGACGAACACCGTGTCGGCGGCCGTCGTGCCGAGTGCGGCGAGCGCCGCCCGGTAGGTGGACGGATGAGGCTTGCGCCAGCCGAGCTCGACCGACGTCACGACGGCATCGAGGCTCGCCATCACGCCCATCGCGGTCAGGTGATCGGGTACGACCGGACCGCGTGCGTGTTCGTCAGCACACCGAGCCGGAAGTCGCTCGCCAACCCGGCGAGGAACCCCTCGATGCCCGGCAGGTAGTGGACGCCGGTTCCACTCGTCCAGGCGGCTGGCGACGACCTCGTCGATCTCGATGCTCGTGGCGGGGCGGTCGAGGACGGACTCCAGCAGGCACGAGACGCCCTCGGCCATCGAGTACTCGCGGTGATCGATCGCGTTGCGACGATCGAGCGACGTGAACGTGTCTTCCCACCGGTCGGGGAACGGCTGATACGCGATCTCGACACCCAGGCGGCGCGCGAGCGCGTGCGTGGCGTGGTAGCCCTGCTCGCGGCGGCTCGAGTTGTACTCGACGAGCGTGCCGAAGAAGTCGAACAACACCCGCGGACGATCCTCACGTCGACCGTCGCACTCGTCGTCGCACTACATCGCACTGACCGTCGGACCGAGCGCGGTGGGTGCTCGATGGTCTGCCGCGCTCGACCCTTGATGTGGACGACGACACCGTTCGACGGATGCGGCCGAGTTTTCGATCTGCCGGGACGAACTCGGCCGGTGAACCGCTATGTGTCGTCGCGGCGGCGGGTCGACCAGGTTCGCAGGGTCGGACGGCCGTCGATCGGGTTCGGGCCCTTCGAGGCGGCGATGCGCTGGGCGTCGTAAATACCGCGATGGCTGGA
>JAYUAM010000826.1:0-3187 GCA_043741295.1 Acidimicrobiia bacterium | reverse complement strand
CACGACGCCACCGCGCGGCGGGCCGCAGTCGAAGGGCACGCCGCAGGACGGCGGTTCGTCGTCGATGCCGCGCTCGCCGGGGCTCGGCGAGAGCGGTGGCGACGATACCGACGAGCGCGGAAGCGAGGAGGCGGTGCTCGCAGCGCGCGGCATCGAAGAGCGTCTCGGCGGCAGGGACTTCGGCGGCTGCACGCCCGAGGAGCTGGCCGAGCTCCAGGCTCTCATCGCCTCGCTCGTGCCGTCACCGCCGCGTCGTCCCAGTCGCCGGCTGGTGCGCCACCGGCGCGGCGACCGGCTCGACCTGCGCGCGACGCTGCGCAGGGCCCAGCGCACCGGCGGCGACCCCGTGCGCCAGGTGCACCGCCGCCCGTCCGAGCGGCCTCGGCGTGTCGTGCTCATCGCCGACGTGTCGGGCTCGATGCAGGCCTACAGCCGCGCCTACCTCTACCTCTTGCACGGGGCCGTGCGGGCGGTGCGGGCCGAGGCGTTTCTCTTCGCCACCCGGCTCACGCGCGTCTCGCGTCAACTTCGGGTCAGTTCGCCCGAGCTCGCCCTCGGCAAGGCGGTGCGGGCCGCCGAGGACTACGCCGGTGGCACGCGCATCGGCGACGCGCTAAGGGCGTTCAACGACGGTTGGGGTCGGCGCGGTCTCGCGCGCGGTGCCGTGGTCGTGATCGTGTCCGACGGGTGGGATGCCGGCGACCCCGACGTCGTCGCCGAGCAGATGGCCCGGTTGTCGCGCCTCGCCCACCGGATCGTGTGGGTCAACCCGCGCAAGCAGAGCCCGACCTACCAGCCGGCGGTCGGTGGGATGCGTGCCGCGCTGCCCCACGTCGACCGGTTCGTCAGTGGCCACTCGCTCGACGCCATGCGCGAGGTCGTCGCCGCCATCGGCTGCTGACCGTCAGGTGGGCGTGAGGGTGTAGCGGATCGGGAGCGACTTGAGGCCGCCGACGAAGGTGGTCTTGGTCGCCGCCGCCGGGCCCGTCAGCTCGACGTGGGCGAGGCGCGGCACGAGGTGGGTGAACAGCGAGCGGAGCTCCATGCGGGCGAGCTGCGCGCCGAGGCAGTAGTGCACGCCGTAGCCGAAGGCTACGTGCTTGTCGGCGTTGCGGCGCGTGATGTCGAACCGCAGCGGGTCCTCGAACGCGGTCGGGTCGAAGTTGCCGGCGAGGTACGACAGGTACAGCCAGTCGCCGGCCTTGATCGCCTGACCACCGACGACCGCATCGGCCCGCGCCGTGCGCATGAAGTGACGGACGGGCGCCGTCCAGCGGATCATCTCGTGCACCGCGTTGACCATCAGCTCCGGCCGCTCCCGCAGCAGCGCGAGCTGGTCGGGGTTCTCGACGAGCGCGTGGAACCCGCCGGCCATCGCGCTCGACGTCGTGTCGTGGCCGGCCGTGGCGATGATCACGTAGTAGCCCATCGTCTCCAGATCGGGCAACGGCGCGCCGTCGATCTGGCCGTTGGCGATGAGCGATGCGAGGTCGCCGCTCGGTTGGGCGCGACGGTCGGCCGTCACGCCGGTGAAGTACGTGTAGAAGTCGCCGATCACCCGGGCGAGCGCCTCGGGTGACATCGGTTCGCGCTGCAGATCGGGATCCTCCTGCCCGAACAGGTGCTGGGTCAGCGTCATCATGCGGGCGTAGTCCTCCTCGGGCAGCCCGAGGATGGCGAGGATCACCTGCAGCGGGTAGGGGAGGGCGATGTCGGTGACGAAGTCGCACGCGCCGCCCAGCGTCTCCATCTTCGCCACGGACGCCCGGCTCAGCTCGTCGAGCCGGTCGCTGAGCACGCCGATGCGGCCGGGCTTGAACCAGTCCGCCGTCAGAGCGCGGTACTGCGCGTGCTCCGGCGCGTCCATGTGGATCAGCGTCTTGATCGCCAGCGTCCGCTCGGCGATGGCGACGTCGGGCGTGAGCACTGGCTCGCGACCGTTGGTGAACAGCTGCGGCTGGCGTTCGATGGCGAGTATGTCGTCATGCCCGGTCACCGCCCAGAACGGCTGGTAGCCCTCGGCATCGACACGGTGGATCGGTCCCCGCTCGTTGAGGGCCATCGCCCGGCGGCGCCAGTCGACGAGATCGCCCCATCGCTCGTTGTCGCTGAAGATGTCGACGTCGGCTTCGTGGATCGCCATGGCGTCCAGCGTAGGCAGCACGTCGGCCGGGTCCGGCAACTTGGGCCCGGCCAACTTGGGCCTGGCTGGTCGGGCCCGGCAAGTCGGCCGGCCTCGAACCGGACGGGTACGGTCCCCGCCGTGACCGACGACGAGCTACCCCCAGCCGACGTGAGCCGGGTCTTCGAGCTCGAGCCCCACGGGCCCGACGTGTGGGTGGGTGAGAGCCCGCTGTACCCGTGGGGTCGCATCTACGGCGGGCTCGTCGTCGCCCAGGCGCTTTGGGCGGCCACGCAGACGGTGGTTCCCGAGCACACGGTGCACTCGCTGCACGGCTACTTCATCCTCGCCGGCAACCCCCACGAACCGGTGCGCTACGAGGTGGAGCGGCTGCGCAACGGCCGCTCGTTCACCACCCGCCAAGTGGTCGCCCGGCAGAGTGGTGGTGCGATCTTCAACCTCGCCTGCTCGTTCCAACGACACGAGGACGGCATCGAAACGCAGACCGCGCAGTTCCCGGCCAACGCGCCGTCGCCGGGCACGTTCGATCCGCACGTCGAGGGTTCCGGTCTGGAGAACTTCGCAGTGCCGGTGGCGGCGGGTGCAGCGCGGTCGCTCGTCTGGTCACGTTTCCCCGGGAACCTTCCGGACGACCCGCGGGTGCACGCGTGCGCGCTCGCCTACATCACCGACACGAACGCCATGGACGCGGCCGCCTCGTCGCATCCGGCGCTCATCGCCGACGCCGACGACCACGAGACCCTGATGATGGCGAGCCTCGATCACGCCGTCTGGTTCCACCGCCCGACGCGCGCCGACGACTGGGTGCTGCTCGACCTGGACGGCCACGGCATCATCCGTACCCGCGGGTTGTCGACCGGTCACGTGTTCTCGGCCGACGGCCAGCACATCGCCACGATCGCCCAGGAGGGTCTGATCCGCGAACGGATCAGCGCGGCCCCCGCAGGGTGAGCCGGCTGCGAGCCGTGGCGGTCGACACCGTCGTCGACGGGGCCTTCACGGACGAGGCCGGCGCGGCGACGAAGTAGCCGGTCACGTCGGCCA
>JAYUAM010000825.1:0-1184 GCA_043741295.1 Acidimicrobiia bacterium | reverse complement strand
CGCGCTCACCGACGAAGGTGACGGTGGCGCCGGGCAGGCGCTGCAGCACCTCGTAGGGGCCGATGGCGTCGAGGGCGGTGAGCCGTTCGAACAGTGGGATGGCGATACGCATGGCAGGTCTCCTTGATGACCGGTCTGGGGTGGTGACGGGTGTTCGGTGGCTACGACGCAGCCGACGCAGACGACGGTGCTGACGCTGGAGCGACGGCGAAGCGTCGGCGGTACTGGTCGGGGCTGACGCCGAGGCGGCGGAGGAAGGCGCGACGCATCGTCTCGGACGTGCCGAAGCCACACCGAGTCGCCACCGCAGCGACGCCGGTCCGTTCGGTCTCGAGCAAGCGGCGCGCCGCCTCGACGCGCACGTTCTCGACGTACCGTCCGGGGGCGACGCCCACCTGCTGCTGGAAGAGCCGCGTGAAGTGCCGGGCCGAGAGCCCGACATGGCGGGCGAGCGCCGGTACCGACAGGTCGCTGCCGGGCTCGGCGTGCACGAAGGCCTGGGCCGCCTTGATCGGCTCGCGCTCCGACGGTCGGGCCCACACCGGTACGGCAAACTGGCTCTGCCCTCCGGGTCGACGCAGGAACACCACGAGCCAGCGGGCGACGACCTGGGCGACGTCGGCGCCGAGGTCGTGCTCCACGAGCGCGAGAGCCAGGTCGATGCCGGCGGTGACGCCGGCAGACGACCAGAGGTTGCCGTCGCGGATGTAGATCGGGTCGGCGTCGACCGTGGCCGCCGGATGGGCTTCGGCCAGCGCATCGGCGCGCGCCCAGTGCGTGGTGCACGTGCGTCCGTCGAGCAGGCCCGCCGCGCCAGCCAGGAACGCGCCAGAGCACACGGTGACCGTGCGCTGCGCCGTCGCGCTGGCACGGGCGACCCACGCCGCGACGGTGGGGTCGGCAGCTGCGGCCCCCACGCCTGAACCGCCGGGGAGCAGCAGCGTGTGGACGCGCCGCCGGTCGATCGATGCGAGCGAGGCCGTCGCGACGAGTTGCAGACCGCTCTCGCTCGTGACAGGTCCGGGTTTGTGCGCCGCGAGCACGAGCCGGTAGCGGGGGTCGCCGCGCCCCTCGGCGTCGAGCACCCCGTTGGCGCCGGCGAACACCTCGTGCGGACCGACTACGTCGAGCGGCTGCACCCCGTCGAACAGCACGAACAGCACCGTGCGATCGGTGGTGCTCGG
>JAYUAM010000824.1:0-7475 GCA_043741295.1 Acidimicrobiia bacterium | reverse complement strand
AGAACGCCGACGCGGTCGGGGTCGCCGTCGAAGGCGACGACGATGTCGTCAACCACGAGCGGACCGTCGAGGTCGTGCACGTCGAGTCGCACCACGTTGGCGCCGGCGTCGGCGAGCACGTTGGCCATCGCCGCCAGCGCGCCCGGGCGATCGGGGAGCTGCACGCGCAGGCGGTAGTGCGAGGTCATCGTGACAGCCTGGGCTCGCCCGGTTTCCGGGGTGTTTCCGTCATCACAAGTCTGTGTGAAGCGCCGGAACGGCCCGAGCGCGTCGGGTCAGTCCCACCGGCACGGCAATCGTTTGATGCCGTTGATGAAGTCGCTCTGCAGGTAGGCGGGCTCGCCGTCGGTCCGCAGCGTGGGGAGACGGCGACGGATCTCGTCGAACATCACGCTGATCTCCCGTCGGGCGAGGTTGGCGCCGAGGCAGAAGTGCGGGCCGCCGGCTCCGAACCCGGCCTGCTGTGGCTGGAGCGGTCGCCGAACGTCGAAGCGGAACGGCTCGGTGAAGGCCCGCTCGTCGCGGTTGGCCGAGTTGTAGAAGAGCACGACCTTGTCGCCCGCGGCGATCTTCACCCCGCCGAGCTCGGTGTCGGCGGTGGCCGTTCGCCGCATGTGGATGACGGGCGTGGCGTAGCGCACGATCTCGTCGACCGCGCTCTTGGTGACCGCGTCCCAGTTCTCCCACCAGTCGGCGCGCTGGTCGGGGTGATCGGTGAGCAGCTGGAGCCCGTGGCTGATGGCGTTGCGCGTCGTCTCGTTGCCGGCCACGACGAGCAGGATGAAGAAGGACCCGAACTCGCTCGTGGTCAGGCGCTCGCCGTCGACCTCGGCGTGCATGAGCACCGACGTGATGTCGTCGCGCGGGTTGTCGAGGCGGTCCTGGCCGAGCGCCTGCGCGTAGGTGAACATCGAGAGCACGTCGCCGATCAACCGCTCGAACGCGTCGGTCTCGCCACCGATCTCCGGGTCGCTGGCGCCGAGGATCACGTTCGTCCACGCGAACATCTGGGCGTAGTCGCTCTCCGGGATGCCCATCATCTCGCAGATGACCTCGAGCGGGAGCGGCGCGGCAACCTCGGCCACGAAGTCGCACGCGCCGTCCGGGAACCGCTCGATCATCCGATCGACGATCGTGCGGGCCTTCTCGTGCACGTACGCCTCGATGCGGGCGACCTCCTTCGGCGTGAACCCCTTCGACACGATGGAGCGCAGGCGGAAGTGCTTCGGGTCGTCCATGTTGATGATCGAGCCCATGAACTCGGTGATCTCGGGCGGGTAGTCGGGGATGTTCGTGCCGTTGCCCGACTTGAACAGCGCCGGGTTGCGGCTCGCCGCCCACACGTCGTCGTAGCGCGTGAGGGCCCAGTAGCCCGGCCCGAGCGGCACCCGGGGGATCTCCCGCTCGGCGAAGAAGCGCACCTGGTCGTGGGCGCGCAGGCTGGCGAACACCGACTCCCGATGTTCACGGTCCCGGGCCCAGAACTCGGGATCGGAGAGGTCGATCGTGTCGAGCGGCAGGTCGTCGCGGCGCATGGTTCCGATGGTAGGGCGACCTACGAACGGTGGCCCAGCCGCCGCGCCCCCCGCCGGTCAAGCATTCAGCGCGGTACCGATGCGATCGAGGATCTCGGCGAGCAGCGCGGGCGTCGTGGCGAAGTTCAGGCGGGCGAACCCGCCGAACGCCGCGCCGAAGTCGGCGCCGGGGGAGAGGGCGACGCGCGCCCGTTCGAGGATGACCCGGGACGCTGCAGTGTTGATCCCGAGGGGGCGGAAATCGAGCCACGCCAGGTACGTCGCCTCGGGTGTGCGGTAGCCGAGTCCGAGCGCCGCCGCCCAGGTCTCCACCGTACGTCGGTTGCCGTCGAGCATGGCGAGGCAGTCGGCCAACCAGGAGTCGCCGTCTGGTGACCACGCGGCGAGCGAGGCGACGATGCCCGCCATGCCCACCGGCTCGTGGGGCGGATCGCTTCCGACGACGCGGTCGTGTAGCGAGGGGGACCCGGCGACCGACACGGCGCACCGCAGGCCGGCGATGTTGAACGCCTTCGAGGCCGAGTTGAGCGTGATGGCCTGGTCGCTCGCGTGCGGCCCGAGCGAGGCGAACGGTACGTGCGTCGCGCCGGCGTACACGAGGTCGGCGTGGATCTCGTCGCTCACGACCACCACGCCGTGACGCGCGGCGATCGTTGCGAGCCCGCCGAGCTCGTCGGCGGTCGGCACGTGACCGGTCGGGTTGTGCGGGTTGCACAGCAACACGATGCGCACCCGTTCGCCGACGACCACGCGCTCGATCGCCGCCAGGTCGAGGGCACCCGATTCGAGTAGCGGTGCGTCGACCAACCGTCGCCCGCAGGCGGCGACGACGCGGGTGAACGGCGGATAGATCGGCGTCGTGACGAGCACGGCGTCGCCTTGAGTCGTGAGCGCGGTTATGGCGTGCTCGATGCCGCCCACCACGTCGGGCAGCACGGTGACGAGCGCGGGATCGACGTCCCATCCCCAACGGGTCTGTGCCCGCTCGACGAAACGGGCGGCGAGACCCGACAGTGCGGCATCGGGCGGGTAGCCCATGTCGCCGCGCTCCACCATCGCGTGGAGCGCGACGGCGATCGGCGGCGCCGTCGGGAAGTCCATGTCGGCCACCCAGGCCGGCAGCACGTCGGCGGGGTAGCGCGACCACTTCACGCCGATCCGAGTGCGAAGGCGGGCCTCGTCGGTGTCGTCGATCACGGCCGTAGGCTCGCAGGTCGGACCCGCCGCGACGAACCATCGCCCCGTAGGCTCAGCCGCATGCTCGACGAATCCGCGGTCGACCGCGCCCTCGTGATCTGTGCCCATCCTGACGACGTCGATTTCGGGGCGGCCGGCACCGTTGCCACGTGGACGGACAAGGGCATCGCTGTCACCTACTGCCTGGTGACCGACGGAGACGCCGGAGGGTTCGACCCGTCGGTGCCTCGTGACCACATCGGTCCGATACGGCGTCGTGAGCAGACGAACGCGGCCGCGGCCGTCGGCGTCAAGGACCTCGTCTTTCTCGGTTACCCCGATGGCCGGCTTGTCGTGTCACTCGACCTGCGTCGTGACCTCAGCCGCGTCATCCGTCAGGTCCGCCCGCAGCGCGTCCTCATCCAGAGCCCGGTGCGCAACCTCGACCGGTTGTTCGCCAGCCATCCCGACCATCTCGCCGCTGGCGAGGCCTCGATCTGCGCGATCTATCCCGACGCCCGCAACGAGTTCACGTTCGTCGAACTGATGGCCGAGGGTCACGAGCCGTGGGCCGCCGCCGAGACCTGGATCATGGCCGGCACGACGCCGAACGTCTACGTCGACGTCACCGATCAGCTCGATCGCAAGTTCGAGGCGCTGCGGGCCCACGAGAGCCAGCACCGCGATCCGGGCGGAATGGAGGCCCGGGTGCGCGGCTGGCTTCTGGCGACCGGGGAGCAGGCCAGCCTGCCGGTGGGTCGCTCGGCCGAGGCGTTCCAGGTGATCGAGACCGGCTGACCGGTACGCGTTCAGCGGGCCGGGTCGCCGGCCCGGATCCTCAAGACGGGGTCGTCGCTGCCGATTGGTCGTCCATGACCGGATCTATCGGGGACCTCTCCCTCGCGGGCGAACAGGCCGGCGAGGACGAGGTGTTCGAGGTTCGGGTCCTGCCCCGACCGCCCGCCGGTGTCGTGGGAGTCGACCGGGTCGGCGCTGTTGCGCGCACGCCGCCGTTGCCCCCACCCCCGCGTCCCGTGGCGCCGTCGTCCGATCGAGGCGCGAGGGGTTCGCTGCTGGCCCCCGCGCCGGTGACCGGTACCCGTCGCCGGCTTGTCGTGCGGGCTCCGCGCGCCAGCCCGACCGACCGAGCGCAGAAGGCGGCGCGATTGTCGTCGCTCGACCGCGATGTCGGCACGGGGCTCGTTCCCCGCAGCGTGCTGCTCGCCGAGCTCGACCGGGTGCTGCACCGCGGCCGACCCGCGGTGCTCCTCTCGGTCGGACTCGATCTCGGTGGGATGGCTGGGCAGAACATCGGAGACGAGGAACTGACCGCCGCCGTCGCTCACCGCGTCTCCACCGCCGTGCGCAGCGGTGACCCGGTCGCCAGCTTCGGGGCCGACGGACTGTTCGTGCTCATCGAGGACGTCGCCCATCAGGAGCTGGCGGTCGCCATCGCCCGACGGCTCGTCGCCGCCGCCAGCGGACCGGTGTCGCTGCGCGGTCGGATGGTCGAGGCGTCGGCCGGGGTCGGTGTCGTGCTCACCCACGAAGCCGATGCCGCCTCGTCCGACGACATCGTGCGGGCCGCCGCTCACGGGCGTCATCAGGCTCGCGCCCTCGGCGGCGACCGCGTGGAGATCGCCTCACCCGTGCCGGCCCGCGACGCCGCCCGTCGCGCCCGCCAGTGGCCGCGACGCGAACTGGAGCGGGCGGTTCAGAACGCCGAGTTCCTCGCGCACTACCAGCCGGTCGTAGCCGTCGGAAATGCCGATCTCGTCGGCTTCGAAGCGCTCGTGCGTTGGGAGCATCCGCAACTCGGCTTGCTGACCCCGCCGGCGTTTGTCGATGCCGCCGAGTCGACCGGGATCCTCGTGCGCATCGGCACCGAGATCATGCGGCAGTCGCTGCGTCAGCTCGGCCGGTGGATCGACCGGCTCGGTGACCGCCCGCTGACGATGGCGATCAACTTCTCGACGCGCCAGCTCGCCGCGCCCGACATGGTGGACACCGTCATCGACCTCGTGCGGGCGAGCGGCATCCCCCACGGCCAGGTCGTGCTCGAGATCGGCGAGGCGAGCTTGACGAGCGAGGACACAGAGATGGCCGGCACCTTGATCCGGCTGCGCAACGAAGGCATACAGCTCAGCCTCGACGACTTCGGCAGTGGCTCGGCGTCGTTCGCCGCTCTCGGCCGGGTCCCGTTCGACATCGTCAAGCTCGACCGCAAGATCGTCAGCGACATGAGCGAGCCGACCGGAGCCGCCGTCGCGCATGCGATGGTGCAGCTCGGCCACTCGCTCGGCAAGCAGGTCGTCGCCGAAGGCGTCGAGACGCCCCGCGAGCTGGCCATGCTGCGCCAGATGGAATGCGACCTCGCCCAGGGTCACCTGTTCAGCCGTCCGAAGCCGGCCGGCGTGATCGACACCCTTCTGGAGCGCTGGGTCTCGCCGACCGGCTAGTGCGGGTCAGTCGCCGCCGATCGGCGTGAGCACCTTCTCTTCGATCGCCGGACCCTCGACGTTGATCTTCGGCAGCAGGCGGTCGAGCCAGTTCGGCAGCCACCAGTTCTTGTCGCCGAGCAGTTCCATGGTGGCGGGCACGAGGATCATGCGCACGACCGTGGCGTCGAGCAGGACCGCGACGGCCAGGCCGAGACCGAACAGCTTGATCTGTCGGCTCGAGTCGAGCAGGAACGACCCGAAGACGAAGACCATGATCGCCGCGGCCGCCGTGATGACGCGGGCCGTGTGGGCGATGCCGTCGGCCACCGCGGAGGCGTTGTCACCGGTGCGGTCGTACTCCTCCTTGATGCGCGAGAGCAGGAAGACCTCGTAGTCCATCGAGAGACCGAACACGATGGCGAACATCATCATCGGAACCCACGCGTCGATCGGTCCGCCCTTGCCGACGCCGATGAGGCTCTTCGCCCATCCCCACTGGAACACCGCGGTGACCACGCCGTAGGCGGCGCCGATCGAGAGCAGGTTGAGGATCACGGCTTTGAGCGGCACGAGCAAGGACCGGAACACGGCCATGAGCAGCAGGAACGACAGGGCGAGCACGGCGCCGAAGAAGATCGGCATGCGGCCACCGAGGTAGTCGGCAAAGTCGATGCCGGCGGCCACGGATCCGGTGACGACCGGGTGGACGTTGAGCGGGCCGGCGGCGTCGGGGATCACCGTGTCACGGAGGCGGTGCACCAACGACGTGGTGGCGGCATCCTGTGGCGCGGTGGTTGGCACGACGACCCACTGGGCGGCGGTGCCGGCCTGGTTGACCCGAGGGAGCGGGCTCGCGAACGCTACGCCGGGGACCTTGGAGAGCGTGGCGCCGATCGACCCGAGGGAGTCGGCGGTGGTGCCCGCCGGCGTCTCGGTGACGACGAGCAGCGGGCCGTTGAAGCCGGGGCCGAAGCCGGCACTGAGCACGTCGTAGGCGCGCCGGGTGGTGGTGTTCGCCGGGAAGTTGCCGTCGTCGCTCTGGCCGAGGCGCAGGCTGAACACGGGAACGGCGAGGACACCGAGCACGATGAAGCCGGCGAGGAGCGACGACCACGGCCGGCGCTGGATGTAGTGGCCCCACTTGTACCAGAAGGTCTGGTCGAGGGCCTTGGCCCGGCGCTGCGGCACCACGCGCTTGAGCGCAGGCACGAAGAGCCCGGCGACGATGACGAGTACGGCGAGCAGGAAGAACGGTCCGGCGACCTTCGTCTGCTTCAGGCCGGCGAAGAACAGCCCCACCGCCGCGAGCATCAAGGCGATGACCGCCCGCCAGCGGGTCACTTCGATGCGGTGCTTGGCAAACCCGAGCAGCGCCGGGAGCAGCGTGATCGAGGCGAGGAGCACCCCGGCGACGGTGATCGACGCGCCGATCGCCAGACCGCGCACGAAGGCGAGACCCATGAGCAGCATGCCGAGCAACGAGATGACCACGGTTATTCCCGCGAAGACGACGGCGCGACCGGCTGTTCCGAGCGCAGTGACCGTGGCGTCCTCGGGCTGTTGGCCCTTGTGCAGCGCCTCGCGGTAGCGGGTGACGATGAACAGCGCGTAGTCGATGCCGACGCCGAGCCCGATCATGATGCCGATCAGCGTCGTGAAGTCGGGCATCTTGATGACGTGGCTGAGCAACGTGACGATGCCGGTGCCGACGGCGATGCCGGCGAGCGCATCACCGACCGGTAGGCCCATGGCGAGCGCTGAACCGAAGGCGATCAGCAGGATCAGCACGGCGAAGGCGAGGCCGAGCGCCTCGGACGAGGGCGGCTCGAACTTGGCGAACGCCTGACCGCCGAGCTCGATCTGCAGACCGTCCTGGGCGGGCAGGAGCTTGGTCACCTGCTTGGAGGCGGTGAGGTAGTCAGCCTGACCGAACGTGTCGGGGAACGACACGTTGGCGTAGGCGACCTTGCCGGCGTTCGGGCCGCTCTGGGCGATCTGACCCTGGGCCTGCGGCGAGTAGGGGCTCGTGACGGTGAGGCCCTTGATCGCGCCGACGTCGTCGAACAGCTTGCTCATCGCGTCCTTCACGGCGGGCGCGGTGACGTCGGCGGCCTTGAACACGATGGTGCCGACGGCGAACCCGCCGCCGCTGCCCGGGAAGCTGCTGTTCAGGATGTCGAACCCGCGCTTCGACTCCGACGAGGGGAGCTTGAACTCGGTCTTGAACTTCCCTCCGGCGGCCCCGGACGCGCCGCCGATGACGAGCACAGCGGCGAGCCAGAGGCCGGCGACGAGGCGTCGACGGCGGAAGCAGAAGCGGGCG